>JAIQGB010000001.1 GCA_020072905.1 Terriglobia bacterium
AGGACGTCGTGGATGTAAAGCTGGACAACTTCATCGCCCGTGCGCGCCCCGATGTTCTTGACGTCCACACTGACCCGCACGGTGCCGGCCGGCCCGCTTTCCGGCGGATCGATCCGAAGGTTGCTGTACTCGAACCTTGTATAGCTTAGGCCGTACCCGAACGGATACAGCGGAGTCGCTGGCATATCGACGTAGCGTTCACCCCAGCCCTCCTTGATCCAGTAAGCCTTAGAGGGCTTGAAGTTGTAGTAAGCAGGCAACTGCCCGACGTGGCGGGGGATGGTAATCGGCAGGTGCCCACCGGGGTTGTAGTCGCCGAACAGCACCTCGGCGATCGCCTCTCCGCCATGTTCGCCCGGCTCCCAGGCTTCCAAGATCGCAGGCACGTTTTCCGCAGTCCAGCGAATGGAGAGGGGCCGACCATTGATGAGAACCACCACGGTGGGTGTGCCGGTCTCCGCGACTGCCTTGATGAGGTCCTCCTGCACACCAGTCAGATCAAGGCTGGCCACATCGAAACCCTCGCCCACAGTGGGCCGATTTCTGGCATCGGATTCGTTGCCACCGGAGTCCTTTTCCTGTTGCTCCCCGACAATAACAATGGCGATGTCCGACTTCTTCGCCGCCTTCGTGGCCTCTGGAAATCCACTCTTATCGCTCCCTAATACGTCACAGCCCTTGGCGAAGATAACCTGGGTTTGCGGTGAAACCCTTCCTTTGATTCCCTCCAGGGGCGTGACGACATGCTGGAGCACCTTGGTGGTCGTGTAGTCGCCAAGCTGGTTTCGGGGGGCATTTGCATTGGGGCCAATCACGGCGATGGATTTCACGTTCGGGTTAAGAGGCAGGAGGTTCTTTTCGTTCTTCAAAAGCACGATCCCTTCTCGTGCGGCGCGCAGCGCCAGCTCCTGGTGCTCTTTGGCATGCACCGTCTGGATTGCCGGGCCGGGGTCGACGTAAGGGTTCTCAAACAGGCCCAACCGGAACTTCTGCTCAAGAACCCGCCGCACGGCGCGATCCACAGTATGCATGGAGACGCGCCCCTCCTCGACGTTTTCAATCAGCGGCTTCAAGTACGCGGCCTCATAGCTGATACCGACGTCCAGGCCCGCCTTGAGGGCGATCGCGCCCGCTTCCTTTTGGGTCGGCGCGATGCCCTCGTAGACGAGCGTGCTGAGCCCGCTTCCCTCACCCAGTACCAGGCCCTGGAACCCTAGTTCCTCGCGCAGAATCCGTGTCAGAAGCTTTTCCGACGAATGGGTCGGGACGTCGTCGATTTCGGGATAAGTGGCCATCACTCCGAGTGCCCCGGCCTTCTTGATCCCCGCGACCCACGGCGGCAGGAAGATCTCTCTCAAGGTGCGCTCCGATATTTCCATCGCGCCGCGCTCCAGCCCGCTGACGGGCTGGCTCTGGCCGGGGTAGTGGCAGAGGCCGGCCACAACCTTGTCTGGCGCGGAAACCGTTTCACCCTGTGCCCCATTAACGATGTTCACGGCAATTCGGGAGCACAAATAGGGATCTTCGCTGTAACCTTCCGCGTTTCTCCCCAGGCGCGGGTCGCGGTTGGGTTCGACGACAAGTGTATAGAGTTGATGAATGCCGACCGATCTGGCCTCCCGGGCAGCGGTGGCGTAGATGGATTTGACCACTTCCATGTCCCATGTGCTACCCAGCGCCAAGCCTTCCGGAAAGATGGTGGCACCCGGGAACATCCCGCCGTGCGTGCCTTCCTCTGTCTCGAGCAGTGGAATGCCCAGACGCGTCTGCTTGAGAGCAATCCCCTGGAGCTGGTTGAGGTACTCCACTTGTTGTCGCGTGCCCTCGTGCAGGATCGTATTGGGCAATGTGAAGAAACCCCCGCCGGGCCCGATCTCGTCGGTGTAAATGCCCTCCGCGAACCGCTTGCACGCTTCGAGCTTGCTCGGAATATCCCGGCCAAGCTCTTCCACGTAAACACATGGCATATTGAGCTGGCCGATCTTCTCTTTCAGCGTCATCCGCCGGAGCAAATCTTCCACTCGCTTGTGAACAGGTTGGCGTGGGTCGCGATACTCCGGCAGATCGCTTTCCGACTGCGCCAGCGCGCCGGCGGGGGCTGAGAGCAGCAGTCCAAACGCTGCCAGGAACAACATCGCAGAACCTCTGAATTGCATGGGTCACCTCAACGATCGGTTCGCGTCCTCGGCATGATGACTTCAGCGCACCGCATTTCCCTTGTCCTTGTTCGCTGGCCGCCTGGAAGAGGAGAACGCCACAATCTTTCCCGGCAAGCTGCCGAACAGCCTCCGACTCACGTACTCAATGACCATGAGCGGCCAATGACGCACTTGGGTCGCCAGAGAACGATCCCAGAGAAGACGAAGACCACTCGACGTCGGCCTTCCCGCCCCGGGTCAATGTTGGTTGTCGTGGGACAACTCGCTCGCTAACCAGATTGTCTGGGCCAGATGAGGAGTCCATATCTCACACGAATGCCACGTACCCGGCTGCAAATCAGGGCGGTCTTCTTCATCACCTACGATCCCATTCATCACCGACCCGGGGATGGTGGGGAGTCGAGGTATGAATTCGGGTGCGATGTAGAGTGGTGGATTCTTGTACCCGACTCCGTTCATCATACAAACGTCAAAGGGGTTGAGGCCAAGAATCCAGTCCAGCATTCTTTGCGCGAGGTGTCTGTACTTCTCGGAGCCGAATATACGCCCCGCATAACACAGCATGATCCCAGTCCCTGCCAGATTCGAATTATTCCCCTGGTACATCACCTCACCTGCTGACGGAGTCGAACTGCCTTGACGCCAGGGATTCCGAATGCTCATGAAATATCTATAGGTCGTCCCTTGGTAATTCCTCGATCCCTGGGGCATTTCCGCCTTGACCACACAGGGGACAATTCCGAAAGCGTTCAATCCTGCCATGGTCAGGAGGTATTCGTCGCAATAGAGTGCCAGCGCTCTTTCCCAGCGACCGACATCTGTTTCGGATCTGAGCGCCTCCACAGCCTCACAGAAACCGATCATTCCAAGAGTTTCGATTCCAACATGCATGGCGGCCTTTGATCTGCTAGCGTCTTCGTAGAAGTACCCTTTCAGCATCTGGGGTGCCGCGCCCGTTTCCTGAAGGCCCGCAAATCGGTCGGCCATTTTGACGGCATAATCCAGGTAGTCATGATCGCCTGTTGCCCGATAAAGCCTCAGTCCGGCGGATGCTCCCGTCCCGAAATCCAGATAAGTCCGAGACTCCCTCTTCTTCACCCAATTGAAGCACCTCACAGCGGCGTCCAGCGAGCGCTTGGCGTAAGGTGCGTCCCAGTCCTTGTAGAGCAATGCCAATTGGGATTGGGCCGAAATAAACATGTGCTGCAGGTGAGGTTCGCCGGGCCGGGTCGCGGCTTTCCGGTCGTCAGCCGTTCCTCGGACGTTGTCTGTCCAGTGATTTCCCTCCTCAGGAGCATCGCCACCAATTCCATGGGAGTAGTAGTAACCTTCAGGATCCTGGAGTTTTAGGAAGTAGAGATTCCCCCATTTTACCTCTTCGAGAATTCTGGCCTTTAGCTGGTCGTCCCGGGCCTTCTCTGCGACGTGCAAGAGCCCAATCATTCCCGTGAGCGTCGCATCAGACCACTTGAGGAGGTCACAGGCATCATGCCAGCCTCCAACGAGATCCAGGAACTGCCCATTGTCCAGACGAACGCCATCGTCCAGGTGGCAGGGAGCATGGTAGCCCGTCGTACTGGGTCCGCATCTCTGGACCGCAAAGCACTCGATTCCTTTTTGGATCACCTCGCGGTAGTCGTCGCCGATGGTGAAAACATAGGAGGAAATAAAGTCATTTGAAGGCAAAGTATCCCTATACATATCCAGCGCGTACTTCCCTGGTCGCGTATATTCAGAAAAATCACCCACATAATATCCGCCAAAATCTCCATGGAATTCCGCAAGTTCGCCGTGGAAGACGCGGTGGTCTCCGACAACGCTCAGATCGCGGAGGTAGAAATCCGGCTTGATGGAATAGATGTTGCTCTCGACCAGAAACTTCTTGCTCCCGTGCGTTAGGTAGCCGACTTGGTTGGTCAGGATGTTGACCCGACAAACCACCTCAGGGTGAGCCACGGCGGCCGCGGTTCGAGCTCCCTGGTTATGAAGTGCTAAGCCAGAGGCACCCACCTTCATCAAGAAGTTGCGTCGCGAATCTGCCATCGTTCCTCCACGGTCTCAAGAGTTGGTGCAGCGACCCCAGTCTGGGTCATCTGCCGAGCTGTTGACGCAGTCCTTTCGAATAGGAAGGCTGGGATGCGGCACATACGCCTCTCCCCAGTCTCTTGAATATCCACCTTGGGCATAGAAGGAATCTGTCACTTTAAGCCGAAAAGTAGCTGGGTGCCTTGGCCGCGGGTCTTTCAGCCATGAGCCTGCCAGTTTGCCTCGACTCTACCTTCCAGTCTTCCCCGAGATGACAACGGATCTAGCGCGCGTAACGAGGCGTTTATAGACGAGTGCGAATTCGGAGCTTCCGGCCCCTCGACGAGTCGAAGAGTGTCAATTTCGCGTCGTTTTCTTCTCCGGGATTTCGAAGACGCGGTAACCAATAGCAAAGTCAAATTCCGTTGTCAAGAGAACATTCTCTTAGCGAACTAACTCGACCGTGACCATCCGACGCGACTGACAATGTATTCTGTAGATGAACTAACTTGGGATTCCCGCGCCTGTGATGATTAAACGAACCTTGGATCGAGTGGACCAATCAGTCGTGGTGTCTCCCACGAGGTGTAGAGGTTCGATGCCAAACTGGCTGGCAACACACCCACTGCGGGCTAAGAAAACATTGATCAGGGATGGATGCTCTTACTTTCGACGATTTGAGATTTCGACCAAAGATCCTAGAATCAGTAGTTCGTAGGAATAAGCATACTTAAATCCAAGGTGAGATTCTGTTTCGATTGAATTCTGAATGAGAAAATAATGTTGACGTGGGCAGGCGCATGTGGTAGACGAAAATCGGCAGTGCGTATTCCGGAAGCTGGGGGGGGCGCCACGAGGTCAGGGGGATCGTATCACCCTATGTCTTTCGGCGGTTCTCGCACCGGTATTCTTCCTCGAACTCTGTTGTTGGCTTCAAACCAGTTGTCCGATCGCGCTTTGAGTGTCATGAGCGCTGTTTCATAAGCCAGTCATCCTGAAGGGGCCAGTCAGGAGGAGGTACCAAACTTTGAGACTAAGTTCGGGATCGTTGCTCTTGCTTCTGGTCTATCCAATCATAGGTTGGCCTCAGGGAGGACGTCTCCCGCAACCGACGCTCTGGCCGCAAGACCGGACCGCGGCCATTTCTCTTACTTTTGACGACGCGATGGAAACCCAGCTTGACAATGCCGGTCCAGTTCTCAAAAACCATGACCTGCGAGGAACTTTCTTTGTCATTACGGGGCCTTCGAGCACCTGGCGAATGCGCCCTCGCGATTGGCAGCAGTTGGCAGCGGGCGGAAATGAGATTGGTAGCCACACGGTGAACCATCCGTGCTTGCTCGCGGAAATCGAACCCCACTCTCAGGACTACAGCCCGGAAATGATGCACAAGGAGCTGCGGGAAAGCGCCAGAGAGATTCTGGCGAGACTGGGAACTCAGCGGGGCCTAACGTTTGCTTACCCCTGCGGGAATATGAGTTTCGGGCCTCCGACGGCGCAGGCTCGTAACCAAGCACTTTACATCGACTACGTGGCGGAGTCCTACTTTGCCGCGCGCGGGTACGGCGGCGAAGGAGAAGTGAATCCGGAAGAGTTAAACATCCTCACTGTGCCCGATTTGGGTTCGACTGCGGGGAAACCCTTTCCCGACCTCTTGGCGATGATGCAGCCGGCAGTTCGAGGACACCGGTGGGGAATTTTCGCCATCCACGGCGTGGGCGGCGAGTGGCTCTCCGTAAGCACAGAAGTCCTGGACGAGCTCGCGGCCTATCTGCAACACCACACGGAAATCTGGACCGCTCCTTTCGGGGATGTCATCCGCTATATTCAGGAGAGCAAGGCGCTGGGGATCCGAGCAACGGGACATGGGAACCAGCAGGCGCAATTCTCGTTGGACTGGCCCCTTGACCCGAAGGTCTTCGACTTGCCGCTCACGCTCAAGTGGCAGTTGCCACCGGGCTGGACAGCGTGTCAGGCGGAAGCGGATGGCCGGCCTCTGACCTGCACAATCCTGCCAAAAACGAACCAGAAAACTATACTTGTTGATGTTCCTCCACAAACAAAGAGTCTCCAGTTCACATCAAAGTGAGGACAGAGGTAATTAGCGCAACGGCGCGGAGTTCTTTCCGGGAGCAACGATGGAAATCGGTGTCTCCCGGCCGCCGGTTGGGGTCTGAAGACCAAGGGGACCACCACGCCCAGCGGGGTCTTCTGAACAGTTGACTTGATCGCCGTGGTGGCGGAGGCAAAAAGTGAAGACGCGAGACGGAAGGCAAGGCGCACAGGGAACCGGAGCGAGGCTCGGGTCATCAGTTGACCGGCGAGAGTTCCTGACCGCGGCAACGGGCGTAGCGTCTGCGATGCTGCTCGCAGGGAACGAGGCGAAGTCCTCTCCGGGCATGGTCAAGCCGGGCACCGATCCTGGCGGGCCGGGGCAAGGCAGCCGGCTTGCCCTGCGAGGCGGGAGCCCCGTGCGCAGGACAAAACTCGCAGCGAACTTTCCGGGTCCGCTTTATTATGATGAGGATGAACAGCGGGAATTACTGGATGTGCTCAAGCGTCGGGCCCCGTTCCGGTGGTACGGGGTTGGCCCGAAAGGCGGGATACCGCACCAGTGCGATGACTTTGAGAAAGAATTTGCAGCCCGTCAGAACACCCGATTCTGCGTAGCGGTTACATCTGGGACGATGGCTCTTTGCACGGCGTTGGCGGCTCTCGGGGTCGGGCCGGGGGACGAAGTGATTCTCCCTGCCTGGACCTGGTACTCCTGCTACAACGCCATTGTAGCGGCGGGGGCGACGCCGGTCTTCGCCGAGATTGACGATTCGTTGGACATCGATCCCAACGATATCGAGCGGCACGTCACTCCACACACCAAGGTGATCATGGTCGTGCACATTTTGGGCGAGCCGGCGAACATGGATCCTATTCTGGAGATTGCCCGGCGACACAAACTCAAGGTGCTCGAAGACTGTGCCCAGAGTGTGGGCGCCACGTACCGGGGCGCTCCCGTCGGCTCGATGGGCAATTGCGGCATCTACAGCTTCCAAGAATGTAAGACGATCACGGCAGGCGAAGGCGGGTCCGTGGTCACCAAGGATCCCGTCATCTTCGAGCGCGCGTCGCGCTTCCACGACCTGGGAGATCTGCGCGACGGCCACGCCCAAAGGTTGGGGCAACCGCCGCACTTTCCGCAGTTTCTGGGTGGCCAGTTTCGCATGAGTGAGTTCACCGGCGCTGTCCTGCGCGCGCAATTGCGCAAGCTGGATCGCATCGTCGCCGACTTCCGATCACGGGCGACGCGAGTGATGGAGGGCATTCAGGACCTGCCCGGGATTCGCTTTCGCCGCAGCAATGATCCGCAAGGCGCCATTCGAAACTCCATTTACTTCCAGACACTGGACAAGGCGCACCGGGATCTTATGATTGCGGCATTGGAGGCGGAAAACGTTCCTGCCATGCAGATGGAGGGGTCGGTGATTCTGCCGATTGTGCCTTATGTCGAGCAGAAACAGAATCCCAATATGGATACCAACTGGCCCTCTTTTTCGACACCGGAGAGCAAGGCACTTCGCTACGGGGCTGCCTGCTGTCCACGCACACTGGAGCTTTACGATCGCTTTGTGGGCATCCCAATGGATCCGCAGTATTCCGACCAGGACGTTGCGGACATCATAGCGGCAGTCCGGAAATTGTATCCGGCGATTCTGCAGGCTTAAAGGTGACGCGCTTGCGGGTCGTGGGTAGGTGGGCGGATCTGTAGGGGCACGACTGCGACCGGCTTGACCCGCTCGACTGAACTGCCAGTGGAAGCCCTCATCTTGCAGTGAAGACCTTTTATGTCCTCTTGCTGATAAACAAGGGCTGGACGTCAGCCGCCAGGGCTTTCCGCGAAGGCTGTGCTGGGTGAATCAAAAATCCAGCAGTAGGCCCGTCCGGTCCGGCCGTTTGGAGGCGCGCACGAGGAATACAAAAACCGCGGTCGCGACACAAGGAATCACCGACGCCGCAATCACGATGGGCTGGAACGTGAAGCGGTCGCTGATGCGTCCGATCAAGTATGTGGAGGCCAGTGTTCCGATGCCGGCACCTGCTCCTCCCAGTCCGCTGACCGAGGCCACGGCGCGGGTCTGGAAAGCGTCGGCCGGCAACGAGAGAAACATGGTCGAACAGGCCGAGTAGGCGAAGGAGGCGTAAGCGAAAAGGCCGACGAGCAGCGCGTAGCTCGAGGTGAACGCTGCTCCGAGAAGGACGAGCATGCTCGGCCCGAAAATGAGCAGGACGCGACGCCGCGAGCGGCCCACAGGCCAACCCCGAGAAATCCAGAAACTCGAGAGAGCACCTCCGAAAAAGTTTCCCAAATCCGCCGCCAGGAAAGGTAGCCAGAACCCCAGGATGCTCTTCTCAAGCTGAAAGCCTTTGCTCACCAGATAAATCGCAAACCACTCCGACATGAGATACCAGTAAGGGTCGAGGAGGAAGCGTCCCATGACAATCCCCCAAGTTTGGCGGTATCGCAGCAACCGGCCCCAGCTGACGGAGGGCGCCGCTCCCGAAGTTGCGATGGAAGGCGCGCGTCCTTGTTGAATATAGGCAAGCTCTTGGGCAGAAAGACGCGGGTGACTTTCGGGCGAATGGTAAATGGATCGCCAAACGAGGAGCCACAAGAAACCCAGGGAGCCGGTGATCAGGAATACGAGGCGCCAACTGTGGAAAGCCCGGTAAGCGAAAAGCACAATAAACGGGGCGAGGGCGCCGCCCACTGAGGAGCCGCTGTCAAACAAGGCTACCGCCCAGCCGCGCTCTTTGACGGGAAACCATTCGGAGACGGCCTTTGTTGCTCCCGGCCAGTTGGGCCCCTCGCCGACACCCAGCAGAAATCGAAATACGCCGAAGCTCGCCAGGCCCCGGGCGGTGGAAGTCAGCGCCGCCACCAGCGAATAGAACGCCACCGTGAACGAGAGCCCCTTGCGAGTCCCCAACCAGTCCAAAATCCGCCCGCCTACCGCCTGCATGATGGTATAGGCAACGCGGAAAGCAATAAGGATCATGGCGAAGTCGGTGTTGGTCCAACCATGCTCGATCTTCAAGATGGGTGCCAGCGCGTTCAAGGATTGCCGATCGATGAAGTTGATTACGGTGGAGGCAAAGAGGACCGCCCCGATCCACCAGCGAAGCCGTCGGATCGGCCGTAACTGTCGCTTGCCAGTTTCGTCTCGAGGACGATTCATTGGACTTGGTGGCAACGGGAATTTCCCGGACTCAGGTTTCAAAGGCCGAGCCGTCAGGGTTTCAGCGTGTTGAGTCGCCTCGATCGGTTGGATTCCACAAACCGGTCGTGATGGAGAGCGGCGGTAAGGTCATCTCCAGGAGTTTCCCTCGCCAGTGAAGTTCCGTCTTGACCTGGCGAGGCTGACTGTTCAAAACCTCCGCGACCATGCCTCCCGCCGGCGTCTTGAAGACGATACAGCGGACGCCCGCCACCGCTCCCTCCGTACGAATCCGATAGGCGCCGGGCCTCACAAACTTACTGAAGTGCGCAAGATAGTAATAAAGAGCTGTGTAGGTCACCTCCTTCGTCCGGCGGTTGACGATGATCACCGGGTGCTGGAAATTGTCGGGACCATCGCGGTGCTCTTCGGAAAGCAGATAGGGACCGCCTTTCTCATCCAGAATCAGGTTCCAGTAGATCCATGCGGAAGCTCCGGCTTCCAAGTCGGAGAAAATCTGGGCTCCCCAGAAGTCCCCGTCCTCGTAGTCGTAGCGGGGAAGAGGCTGGCTGCGGGGAGTATCCGTGCCATAGGAGTGATCCACTTCGGTCATCCAAAACGGGAGATCCGGATAGCGTTCGTGGAGGGCCGCGATTTTGTTGTAATCCTTAAATTCATATCCGTGATACGAAATGCTGCGGACATACTTCCGGGCGGCGGGGTCATCGAGAATAACCGGCAGGTTCGTTGCAGCGTCGCCCCGATTTGCAAAGTCGCACACCTGTATTTTGGTCTCGACGCCCTCTTTCGTGAAAAGCGGACCTACGTAGTTCCGAATCAGATCCCGAATCTTCTCCGCCGGAATCTTTGTGTAGATTCCCGGCTCATTGAATGGGCTGAGGTATTCGATAGAGATTCCGTGCTTCTTGTAATTACGCAGGTAGTAGAGGTAGTACCGGGCCAGGGCGGGGAGGGCGCGGGGATTGACGTCCTGGTTCTTTTGAACGTCGAACAGCATCCAGTCCGGCGGATAGTCCATGGGTGCTTGAAGGACGAAGCTGCCATGCTGGCGGGCACGCTTGATATAGGGAATCAGGCCCGCGGGTTGCAGATCGCGCGCGATGGAGAAGTGAAGGAGCTTCAGGTCTCCCGGCATATCGTCGTAAGTATAGTAAGGCCCCGCAGACTGGAAATCCGTGGCGCCGATGACGGTCTTCATGGCGGAGAATCCAGCTCCCTGGTGGGCATTGAACACCGCCCGCAGAACGGCTTCCTGAGCCGAATCGTCTAGGCTTTGGAGGCAAATCGGTCCGGCTTCGAGGAATGAGGCTCCAAACCCGTCGATCTTCTGATACGTGGTTGCGTCGTCCACGCGAAAACCCGGCTCGGGCCGGGCGGCCTTCTCAACGAAGTGAAGCGGGGGTTTGGAGGCCAATCGGTCACCCGCCTTCGAGGTCACATAAACAGTCACTTCCTGGCTGAATCCCGGAAACATAAGACTCGAGCCTAAGATGAACAAGATCAAGCGTAGCGCCGTCGCGTGAATGCGGCGTGAGTCCATGGTTTCCTTCCTGCTCGCCCAGGGGTGCGAGCTTCCTCTTGACCCTCGGATCAGACCCGAGGTCAAGCCGCCGCTATCGAAGTTCTGGCGAGGAGCAGCGCGGACAATACTTTGTCGAAAGCCCGAATGATATCATCTTCGTCCTTTTCGGACAGGCAGGAGGGAACCGCGATCAGCATGCTGCGCTCGAACAGGCTGTCCGCCACGAGACATGCCCCTTTATGGTAATCCCTCGCGAGCCCCGCATTTTCCGCAAGGGTCCAAGGGAATCCACGGCCATCCACACTGGTTTGATTGACGAGACTGGGGATGTTGTAATAGAGATGAAGCCCCCAATCGGTCATCAGGATATTCGAGATTCCTTGGGAGGAGGTCACAATCCCCTCGGCTCGGAGAGCCAAGTTGATCTTTTTGGCTGTCTCCGCGTCGTGGTAAGTGATGATGAGGAAGGAGCCTGTATCACCCTTCTTATCGATAATCTTCCTCAGTTGAACTTGCGGGAATTTCTCAAGTGCTGTCCGAATCCTGTACTTGCTTGCGTGCATGCGCTCGATGATGCTGGGAAGTTTTTTCAACTGGACCCGTAGGATGGCAGCACGCACTTCGTCAAGGCGATACCCTTTGCCCCACAGGCAGAGGTCGGGGTCATTCATAATCAGCCGACCGTTCTGGTCGCGCGCGAATCCGAGATCGTGGACGGCAAATGCCCGGCGATAGAGACGCGCATCATTGGTCACGACGCATCCTCCCTCTCCCGCCGTAATATTCTTGTTCATCTGAAAGCTAAAGATGCCCATGTCCCCAAAGGTGCCCACCTTCTGTCCACCCACACTTCCGCCGTTGCATTGTGCGCAGTCTTCGAGAAGGAACAATCTTTGCTTACGTGCGATCTTCAGAACCTCTTTGACGTTTCCTGGAGCTCCACTCATGTGCACAAGGATGATGCCGCGAGTTTTCGGTGTAATGCACTTCTCGACTTCTGCGGGATTCAAACAAAATGTATCGTCGATATCCGCTAGGACTGGAATCGCCCCCTGGTTGACCACGGCAGCTGCCACGGAAACCCAAGAGTATGCAGGAACAATGATCTCCTGCCCGGGCCCCACGCCCAACGCCGAAAGGGCCACCTGGAGGGCGCCGGTTCCGCTGCTAACCGCAATGGTGTACTTCACGCGGAAGAAACGTGCGAGTTCAGCTTCCAGTTTTTCCACTTCTTTCTGCAGCGCAATACCGTAGTAGCGAAACAGCGAACGGCTTCTGAGCACGCGAACCGCGGCGTCTACTTCCCTCTGGTCCATGTGGTGAATCCCAGGAAACTCCAAAGGGAGGGGTTTAGTTCTGACTGGTTTTCCACCAGCAATCGCCAATCTACTCCGGTTCATTTGATACCTCCGCGAGAGTAAGGTAAGCATCGGCTGAAAAAGAGCCTCTGGTGGCCGCGAAAACGATCCAAATTCGGCACAGCTCTCTCGGTCCAGAACCCAACTTCAAGTCGAGCCGCCTCCGGCAAGCTGACTTGGGCCGAGATAAACAGACCATTCGCCGCCTAACTGTAAGAACAGAGCACCGCCGTTTGATAATGCGACCCCCAGCACTAGGGTTGTTGAAATAATGGCAGATCGTGGGATTCTCATGGGTCAACAAGGAACAGGAGGATGCTTGCGCAGCGTCGAACGCCACACGACTGGCTGCCGAACAGGATCCGGTTTCTTGCTTCTGTCTCCGACGTGGCATAGTAGACCCAATTTCTCCCGCTATTCCTAAGGCAGTCAAGTGCACACGTCGCACCCGGTCCATTGGCCCACAACCTTCGTCGAGTCGCGCGCACGTAGGAAACTGGTACTCTAAGGTCCCTACGCTCCGCGCTCTTGGCAAACCTTACCATCCTCCCGATTCTTTTCTGCTTGCTGTCCTAGTTGCGACAAGCTCCGCCCCCCCTGTTTTGGAAGTCTGTCATGGGCGGTTAGTGGTCTCCCACCACGAGTGCAGACGAGAATTTCAGGTAGCTTCAATTTAGCATTAGGGTCATTGAAGCTCACCGAAAGGGTTGTGCTGACAAGCCGACCTTATACCACACAAAAGAGGTTCTTTCGAGAATTTAATTCAACCTGAGCATTATATTGCGGAAAAATGGCGTAAATTTTGGAGTGTTAGGTGTTTCACAGAAAAAATACTTGACAAGCACCCGTGAGTGTTGGTATGAGGTGTGACATTCCTGTGGATGGGCCTTGGGGGTCCCCGGTGCGGGCAGAACCTCTCAAGAGCGTCTTCGGAGGGGAAGAGTATAGGTGCGGTGGTCGGTCAAGGCACTAGTGTGGCAGAACTGGCCAACGATCTAGCCCGGGAAAAGCGCGCCGTCATCCTCAAGGGTCCAATATCGAGTTGCGAGGGTGCATGGGTTCTTTGAAATCCGTATCACGAGGACATCAATAATGAAAACACTAGATTCGGATCTGTCGAACCCAAGCTGCGAAGAGAACGATGTGCGAATTCGTTCTACAATGAATGCTCTTCGATGTGCCGAGCCTCGAACCCCGCGAGCGACTATGTCGGGGCTTCGGATGAGGCACTGCCGGTTCAGGCTTCACTGCGCTCGATGGCTGTGGTCGCTTGTTACTCTCCTCCCGTTCGCCCTCATCGGAGTATTTAGCCCACCAGCTTGGGCACAACTCTACAGCGGCTCGATTACGGGCGTAGTCACGGATCAGTCAGCCGCGGTCGTTCCGGGGGCCAAGATCAAGCTCACAGATGTCGGCAAAGGTTACACCAACGAGGCCACGACGGACACCGTTGGCCGCTTTGTCTTGAGAGGTCTCCCCCCGAGCAACTATAAGTTGGCAATCGAGCGTGCGGGTTTCAAGACCTTCATCCAGGACGGAATCACGCTGGATGTCAGTCAAAATGTTACGATCGGCGTCGTCCTGCAAGTCGGCGCCGAGACACAGTCGGTAAAGGTAACAGCCGCTGCTCCCGTCCTCTCCGCCCAGGATGCTGTGACGGGCCAGGAGCTAAACCGAATCTTCATCAATGACCTTCCCCTGATTGAGCGCTCGGTCTTCGACTTGGCTTACCTCTCTCCCGGCATTACGCAAGTCTCTGGTGGAGTCACTGGAGGCGGCATTGCCAACAACTTCATTTCGAACGGCGGACGCAATGCTACGGCCGACATTCTGATTGATGGGGTGACCACCACGAATATCGAGCAGGAAAGTGGGATTCAGATCCCGCTGTACACGCCATCGATTGACTCCGTACAAGAGTTCAAGGTTCAGCAGTCAAACTTCAGCGCCGACGTCGGGTTCAGCGGAGCTACCGTCGTCAACATGGTGACGCGCTCCGGGACTAACGAATTCCACGGCAGCGCCTACGATTTCCTCCGCAACAACGTGCTCACGGCAAACGACTGGTTCAACAACGCCAGCGGACTTGACCTGGCAGCGCGCCGGAAGAATGTGTTCGGGGCGACTATTGGCGGGCCGATCCGCAAAGATAAGACGTTCTTCTTCTTCGACTACGAGGGCACGCGCGATCGCCAGGCCCACACACTGCGAAATGGGAATCCCAGCGCCGCGGAACGGACGGGGGACTTCGGTGAGCTTTGCGGTTACGCCGGGGGAACTTTTGACGCCAGCGGCGCGTGCTCCAGCCCGGATGGCCAGCTCTGGGACCCGTACTCCAGCGTTTACGATCCCTCGGTGGGCGGACCGGTGCGGGGGCAGCTTATCCCCTTCAATAACATGGCCACCTACCAGAGCCCGGGGGATCCTAATCTCGTCGGCACCTCCCTCGACCTTAGTACACCAGAGAACGCTCACCCAGGCAACTTGATTGATCCCGTTGCCTCCAAGATGATGCAGTTCTACCCCCTGCCGAACCTGAACGTGGGAAACGCGAATTACGATTACCTCAACAACTGGATCATCGCAGCCTCGACGCCGAGTAACAATGACCAGTGGGACATCAAGATCGACCAGAGCTTCAGCGAAAAAGACAGGATGAGTGTCAAGTTTTCTCGGGCCGTCAGCAACTCACGCTTACCTGACTGCTTCCATAATCCCGGGGACGCGTGCAGCAACGGCCCGAACACGAGCAGCAGCCACCTCTTCTCGCTAACGCATACCCATACCATTAACCCTAACACCCTTCTCAATATCACTTTTGGAGTTGCACGCACATACGGTCTGGTTGGCGCGGGAGGATTGGCGGATTACCCTGGCTACAACCCGATCTCGGACCTCGGGCTACAGCCCTATATGGGAGCCTCGGGAGTCCCTTCAACACCCTCGATTTATATTAGCGATTACGCTCAAGCAGGCACCGTCAATACCCTCGGAACGCAACCCTGGGGTTTCTATCGCAATGGCAATCAGACTTTCCATCTGCTAACAAGCCTGAACCGGATTCAATCGCGCCACGATTTGAAGTTTGGGTGGGAAGGGCGTATGCACCGCATGGGGATGATCATTCCCGGGGCTCCTGGAGGAATATTCAGCTACGACCGTTCCAGCACTTCGGAATTTCCATCCGAAGGGGGTGGAGACGCGTTGGCGAGCTTCCTGATGGGCGTGGGCGGGCCCGGGGCCTGGGGACAGTATCAGGTGCCTCTGGCCCCCAGCACCCAGAGTTTCCAATATGCGGCGTACGTACAGGACAACTGGCGAGTGAGTGACCGGCTGACGCTCAATCTGGGTCTTCGATATGATCTGAACTTGTCACGGACCGAGCGGTTCAATCGTCAGAGCTACTTTGATCCCGGCGCCGCTATATCCTTACAGGTTCCCTGCCTTCCCGATGAACCTTGCCTTGACAATCTTCACGGCGGAATCAGGTTTGTCGATGCAAAGCAGCGCACGAATTACGGCGTCGACCATAACAATTTTGCGCCTCGCTTTGGCTTCGCCTATCGACTCAGGGAAAAGTTAGTGATCCGCGGGGGTTATGGGCTCTTCTACTCGATCACCAGGAACGGCGTCGCTGGAACCGATACTTCTGGGTGGACAGGCTTTTCCCAGGATACTCTCGACTGGCCCAGGACTTACAGGAACGATGGCGCAACACCCTGGGCTCGGTTAGCTGATCCCTTTCCGATCACGGGCCCTGACCTCCCGCCGGGAAGTTCGTTGGGCCTGCTCACTAACGTTGGCGCTGGTTTCAGGTTGCCCATTCGCAGCGTTCTGGCAACTCCTTACGAGCAGACCTGGACGCTTGGAATTCAGAAAGAGCTGCCGGGCGACATCGTAGTTGACGCCAACTATGTGGGTAAGAAGGGGACCAAACTCTACTTTGGTGGCGCTGGAGGGTTGAACTTCCTGGGACCTTGGGTCGAAACCGCGACACCGGATCAAATCACGGCGCTGAACGAGAACGTTCCCAATCCCTTTTTCGGGGTCATCCAGACCGGCAGCTTGTCTGGGGATACGGTTCTGCTTTCCCAGCTCCTGCTTCCTTACCCTCAGTTTATAGACCCGACCGCCGATGAGTTCCCTTTTGCGGATTCTATCTATCATGCCTTCCAGTTGCGCGTCGAGAAGCGATTCTCACGGGGCCTCCAGTTCTTGGCGACTTACACTAACTCTAAATCCATTGATGATGCCTCAATAACCAGTGGAGACCTCACTTGGTTAGGTGGGCAAACAAGCCTCCAAGACCCTAACCGGCGCAAACTGGAACGCTCACTTTCCGAGTTCGACATCCCCCAGGTTCTGCAGTTCAGCTACGTCTATGAACTTCCCGTGGGACGAGGCAAGAAATGGGGAGCCAAATGGAACCCCTGGATTGATGGGTTCCTCGGCGGCTGGAAGACGACAGGTATTTGGCGCTTTTCCAAAGGCCAGCCCATCGCGTTGGGCCTTTCCGAAGGCACTTCGCTGCCGACCTATGGCGCTCAGCGGCCCAACCTGATAGGACAGTTGCAGGTCAACGACCGCTCGAAATGGTTCTGCGATGGTCCGGGCTGCGGTTACTTTGCGAATCAAAGCGCAGACCAAGCTGATACCGATGTCGCGATCAATCCTCCGGCATTCACTTTGGGCACTGCTCCCCGGACGCTATCCAACGTCCGGAACCCTGGAATCAACTTGGCTAACCTTGCGCTCTTCAAGGAGATTCCTTTGAGCAGGTTCCGCGAGGGCATGAGGCTTGAATATCGCGCCGAGGCCTTCAATACCTTCAATCACCCGCACTTCTGTGGGCCAGACGCCACGATCGATAGCGGAAGCTTTGGCCATGTCACAGGTGTGTGCACTGGCGCCCGCGAAATTCAGATGGCGCTGAAATTCTACTGGTAGGTTCGTCGCTGCCGGCGGAAGCGTGGTTGATGCTCGATTAATCTACAAGGTTTCCGTTCACGAAGTATTAGCTGCCTTCCCCCGCGCTTCTCCCCGGGGGGCATGCGAGGCGGGCCAGCAGGTTAGAGCGGAGCACGGCGAGGACCGTGACTGCATCCATTGTGTGGCCGAACCTGCCGACTTTGGCTCGGGCGTTTGGTTCCGTGGCGAACTGCCTCTCGCCGCTTTCTTACAATCGAACTGCCCAGGGTTATTGGGGCTCATGAAACTCCATGTGGGATATCAGGTGGCAGTCGGTGGCAACCCCGCGCCTCATTCCTCGTGACCGCTCAGGGTCGGAATCCGTCTTAAGACGCGATGCGTGCAAATCGGAGAGAGCCAAGACTTCTTCAAGCTTCCTCGCCTCTTGATCTCAACGCCGCGCTCAGCTAAATTCGGGCACAATGTATTATAGGATTCAGCTCAATGTGTCATTGGTCGCGGCGTTTCCGATCTCTTGACGGAATCAGTGAGGGTTCATAAGCGGCCATGGTATTTCGTCGAATCTTCTCAGCCGTTGCGGTTGTGTGGGCTTTCACACCTTCTCTCTACCTCGCTCAGGACCGAATCCCATCCGCTGTGTACGAGCAGACCGATGCAGCTCTCCAGCAAGGTAAGCTGGCAGATGCGGAGCAGGTCTTGCGGTCTGCGCTTCGAGCACATCCTCGTGAAGTCCGTGCCTTGGGCCTCCTGGCGGTCATCCTCGATGCACAGAAGCGCTACGATGAGGCCGAAAGTGTTTACGCGCAGGCAGTGAGCCTATCTCCGGGCCTTGTGCCCCTGTTAAATAATCTGGGAAACCACTACCTGGCTCGCGGCGAGTTGGACCGCGCTCGGGACACCTACCTGCGTGTTGTGGCTATCGAGCCTGACTACCCTAACGCCAACCTGCAACTGGCGAAGCTGAGTGTGGCCAAAAAGCAGGGCGCGGCGGCGCTCAAGTATCTCAACCGTCTCCCGAGCGACGAGCAAGCGGGCCCCGCGGCCCGAATATTGCGCGCCCAGGCACTCCATCTGAGTGGCCGGCACGCGGCGGCTGAGCCCATCCTCCAAGAGCTAGAGAGACAAGCCACAAGCGACCCGCAAGTCGCCTTCTCGGTGGGAATTGTCTACGTCGAATGGCAGCGTTTCGACGCGGCGGAGAAGGCCTTTTCCCTCGCACTCCGATCCGCCCCTACCGACTTTGACATTCTTTATAACCTGGGCCTGGCGGCGATCCGTGCAGGCCATCTGGAACGCGCTCAGGAGGTTCTGCAAATCGCTCTGCGCCAGCGGCCCGACGATGTTGACTGCATTTACGGCCTGGCGCGTGTCTACGCCGATCGGGCCCAGGAAGAGCAGGCGATGTTGCAGTTGGTTCGAGCCGAGCGGTTAGCCCCTGGCCGGGCAGATGTGTTGCTACTATTAGGGCGGGTAACAGAGAAACTCGGCTTTTTCGGGGATACGGCAACTGCCTATGACAAGTATCTCAAGCTGCGACCCAGCGACGATGTGGTGCGTCGCGAGCGGGGGTTCGCGCTGGCGCGAACGGCTAAGGTGAACGAAGGCCTTCGAGATCTCCAATCGTATGTGGAGAGACATCCGAAAGATGCGCGGGGCCTGTACGAAGTGGCCGTTGCGGAAACCCTTCATGAGCGCGAGAGGGCCCTGGCCCATCTCGATCGCGCCATAGAATTGGATGCCAACCTGCTGGAGGCGCGCCAAGTCCGAGCCTTCCTTAACTACCACAGGGGCAGACCTCTTGAGTCAGTAGAGGATTCGAAATTCATCCTCAAGCACGATCCAAAGAACTCTGCGGCCCTGGACATGCTCGGTGAGTCCTTCCTGCAGCTTGGACAAATTCAGGAAGCCATAGAGTCCCTCCGCCGATCCGCCGAACTTGCTCCCAGTGATTCCAAGATTCTCATGCATTACAGCCGCGCCCTGCTGAGGGCTAACCGCAAAGAGGAAGCCGCGGCCATCGTACAGAAGGTTAGGGAGCTGGGCCCGGTGGCAAAAAGTGGTAGACCCAACAGCGGGTTATTCGACTTCCTGAGTGAGCCCCCGATGGAGCGACAGGCTCGATATTTGGACAATCTGAATGCGCGCATTCGGATGAATCCGGCGGATGCTTCCCTGAAGCTTCAACTCGGGAAAGCGCAGCTTTCCGAAGGGCGAACGGAAGAAGCTCTAAAAACTTTCAGTGAGGTTCGCACTATGACCTCCGACCTTCGGATCCTTGCCGACTGCGGAAGAACGCTTTTGGCTAACGAGCAATACGCAGCGGCGCGCGAGTTCCTTGAGCCAGTGGTTTCATCCGAGCCCTCATCCACCGACGCTCGACTCGACCTTGCCATCGCCGTATTTCACACTGCAGGCCCGCAGGCTGGGATGGCGGAACTCGACAAGATACCTCCCGACCAGCATGGTGGAGATTACCTCCTGTTGAGGGCGCAGATGCTCGATACGCAGGGAAAGTTTGAGGAGGCATCAAAAACTCTGAACCGCGCCTTTCGCGCTGCGCCCACGCGCCCGGATCTCTACTTCCATGCCGCACTGTTCTTGATCAAGCACGAGGACTATGGCCAGGCCGCTGAACTCCTCGAACAGGCTTCGCGCATCCTGCCCGATGCTCCCGAACTCCTGCTGATTCGGGCCATTGCTCAGGATATGCTTCGGCGGCCCGAGGAGGCCCAGAAGCTCCTCGCCGACATCCAAGCCCGTTGGCCGGAATGGTTCGAGCCTTATCTGATCAATGGCATCATCCTGGAGATTCGCTCCAAGTCGGCTCAGGCAAGATCGATGCTGGAGACCGCTATTTCCCTTGGGGCCGAGGATGCGGTGGCTTACTACTACATGGCCTTAGCCACCACTCATGCCACTCCAGAAGACACGGATAGCGCCCAGCAGAACATTGCCAAGGCACTCAAGTTGAGCCCTGAGGATCCCTATATTCAATCACTGGCCGGAAAGATCGCTTATATGCGAAAAGATTACACAGCCGCCCTGGGGCATCTGAACGCGGCACTGCGCTTGTGGCCTGACATGGTCGAAGCGCACCTGACCCTGAGTGCTACTTACCGGGCTCTCGGCGAAATCGACCAATCGGCCGCGGAGTTGAAGGAAGTACTGCGAATCAAGCAACAAAACCGCAGCGCAAGTGAAACGCCTCCCTTCTCGCTGAGGAATTTGCTCTTTTCCGTTCGCCCGCCTCGCTGTGCCTACTGAAAATGCCGTCCAACCTGAAACCGTTGATGTTATCAGCCCCCGTTGTTAAACTCCTGTTTCCATGTGCAACCTAATCTTCTTTCTTTTTGCCTCCTTCCGTTCCTGGTTCCAAAGCCGCCTCCGACTGCAAGCAGAGATCGTCGCCTTGCGCCAGCAGGTCATGGTCCTTCGACGGTCTCAAAGAGGATGTGTCCGCCTCCGTGCCACCGATCGTGTGTTCTGGGTGTGGCTGTGGTCGGGTTGGCGCTCGACGCTGGCAATCGTCAAACCGGAGACCGTAATTTCCCGGCATCGCAAAGGATTTCGTCTGTATTGGACCTGGAAAAGTGGGTGCGGTATGCCCGGCAGGCCGGAGGTGTCTCAGGAAGCTCGAGACCTCATTCGGAAGGTGAGTATGGCGAATCCCTTCTGGGGAACTCCTCGTATCCATGGTGAGCTCCTCAAGCTCGGCATCGAGGTGTCGCAAGCGACGGTGGCCAAGTACATGGTTCGCCAACGCAAACCGCCCTCTCAGATGTGGCGCGCCCTCCTCAGTAATCATGTGAATAACTTGGTCTCCACTGATTTCTTCATTGTCCCCACTATCAGTTTTCGAGTCCTGTTTGTCTTCATCGTTCTGGGCCATCAGCGGCGCCGGCTGCTTCATTTCAACGTAACCTCCCATCCCACTGCGGAATGGACGGCACAACAAATTGCCGAGGCCTTCCCGTGGGACAGTGCTCCACGATATCTGCTGCATGACCGCGATTCGATCTATGGAGATTCCTTTCGTCAAAGAGTGCGAGGCATGGGTACGCGTGAAGTCCTGACGGCACCGCGATCGCCTTGGCAAAATCCGTACGCGGAACGATTGATTGGATCTGTCAGGCGGGAGTGCCTGGACCACGTCGTCGTCCGGAATGAGACTGGTCTACGACGGACTCTCAGCTCGTATTTCAACTACTATCTGAAGGCGCGCGCACATCTGGCATTGGGTAAGGACGCGCCTGAACCGCGAGCGATTCAACCGCCGAAACTCGGAGCCGTGGTCGAGATCCCGGAAGTCGGAGGCCTCCATCACCGTTACGAGCGGCGAGCCGCTTGAAGAGGTATTCCCTTCAGACGATTCTGTGTTTCCATCGGTTGGTGTAAAACCTTGGCTCTCAGCAAGAAGCCACGCGACGAATTCTGTTGTCTTCTGATTGGGACAAGTGAAAACCCCGCGATGACAAGAGCCCCATACGCAGGTTACCGAACCTGGAGCATCAGGTCCCGCGGCCTGGTCTTTTTCTTGGCTCAATCGATTTCTTGGTATCGACACCGCACGTACTTGTAAATCGAAAATGTGGCGAGTCCCATAGTTTCC
Organism: Terriglobia bacterium; assembly: GCA_020072905.1. Lineage (GTDB taxonomy): Bacteria > Acidobacteriota > Terriglobia > UBA7540 > UBA7540 > JAIQGB01. The sequence goes on from JAIQGB010000001.1 coordinate 21,834, forward strand.
CTCTTCTCCTAAGTACTGGAAAGTTGGGAGATCCACGGGATGTCTTAGGAAGATTTTAGGATGGCATCTAACCCACTCATTCTAAAGGACTGGCGGAGAGGGTGGGATTCGAACCCACGTGCCCGCTTTTGGCAGGCAAGACGCTTTCGAGGCGCCCCCGTTATGACCGCTTCGGTACCTCTCCGCGGAAATCGAAAGTCGAAATTGGAAACTCGAAACTCGCGGCGCCCCCGCAAACCGCCGGAGGTTGCATCCCCTCCAGCACCCCGAGCAGGGATGGCGCTCATCGTTGCTGAGGCTTCATCCTCCGGCGGCGAAAGAATTCGCGCAAGATCGCTGCGCAATCGTCCGTGAGTAATCCCCTTGAAATCTCGGCCTGATGATTGAGCTTTGGGTGGTTGAGGACCGTGAGCGCCGATCCGCTCGCGCCGGCCTTGGGGTCGCTGGCGCCGAAAACCACACGCCGCAACCGCCCCTGCACGATGGCGCCGGCGCACATCGCGCAAGGTTCGATTGTAACATACAGGGTGCAGTCGGGCAGACGGTAGTTGCCAAGTTTGCAGGCGGCGCGGCGCAAGGCGAGGATCTCGGCGTGGGCCGACGGGTCCTTCAGGTGAATGGGACGGTTGTGGGCGCGTGCCACGACACGTCCTTCGCGCACGACGACGGCGCCGACGGGCACCTCGTCCTCTTCGAGCGCGCGCCTGGCTTCGCGCAGCGCGCGACGCATGAAAGCTTCGTCATGAGCAACCGAGCCGGCGTGGGGACGCTTCCTCCGCATGTCTGCATCCTAACACGCCCGTGCGTTGACCGCAGGCGTTCGGGGTTCTCCCGGGGGAGACGAGATGTCCGCAGGCGGTGATGGCGGCTGGGCATTGCACCTCGGCGGATGAGTCGGTATAGTTATCCGGCCCAAAGTTTCGGATCTTCCCGGTAAGGAGGAATCATTCCCATGAGTTCGATCAACCGAAGAGATTTCCTGCGCAAGAGTGCCGCGGGTTTGGCCTCGCTCCCGGCGTTGGCAGCGATTTCCTGCTCGACGACGCCGGAGACCTCCACCGCGCCCGTGCAACCGGCGGCGCCCACGGGCCCGCCCTACGGCATTCCTGTGGGACTGCAGCTTTACACCGTGCGCGCCGAGTGTGAGAAGGATTTTGAGGGCACGTTGAAGCAGATCGCTGCGATCGGCTACAAGAACGTGGAAGTCTACGACTTCTACGGAAAGACAGCGGCGGATGTGAAGAAGCTCCTGGACGACAACGGGCTCAAGGCCCCCAGCGGCCACTGGCTTTTGCCCAAGCTCCAAAAGAGCCTGCCAAAAACCATCGAGGACGCCAAAACACTGGGCTGCGAATACATTGTCATGCCGATCTTTGATCCGCCGGAACGCAAAACCTTCGCCCAGTTCAAGCGCCACGCGGAGTTCTTCAACAAGGTTGGCGAGCAGTGCAAAAAGGAGGGCCTGTCGTTCTGCTATCACGACCACAATTACGAGTTCCAGAAGCACGACGATTCGACGATCTTCGACTACCTGCTCTCGGCGTTCGACCCGCAACTGGTGAACATCGAGATGGACTGCTTTTGGGTCACCCACGCGGGCTCTGATCCGGTGGCCTACATGGAGAAGTATCCGGGGCGCTTCCCGCTCTTGCACATCAAGGACCTCAAGGCGGGCAACGAGCCGACGACCACGCTGGATGCCAAGATGGGCCTGTTCGCGGAAGTCGGGCACGGCACGATCGACTGGAAGCGCATTTTCGCTGCGGCCCCCAAGGGGGGGCTGAAGTACTACTTTGTTGAGCAGGACTTCTGCGAGCGGCCGCCGCTTGAGTCCATCAAGATGAGCTACGACTATCTGAAGAGTCTGACAGTGTGAAGACGGAAGAAAGGAGTCAGGAGACAAGAGTCAGTAGAAAGAAGGAGGAAGACTGACGCTCCTGGCCACGACTTAATAGAGGGGAGAGGTCCGCGCCCTGTCGGAGGACCGGCCTTCAGCAAATTAAGAGAGGCCTCGGGGAATCTCGTCTGACTCCCGACATCTGACTCCCGACATCTGACTCCCGACATCTTTTCTTCAAACCCTACCGCCGCTTTTTGGAGCGAGGGGTTTCCGTGCCTTCGGACTTCCGGGAGGCAGGCTGGGGTCCCAGCAGCATCTGACCCAGCGTACTGCGGAACATCTCGGTGGCTTCCGTGACCAAGTCTTCCTGTTTTTCCTTTAACTGCTCGGTAACGAGTTCCAGATTCTCGGCGCTGCGCTTGTCGAACTCCGCGTCGGACTCCTCGAGCTGCTTCAGCATAAATTCGCGGATCTTCTCCTCAAGTTCTTTCTGACTCTTCTCGAGCAAGCCGCGGCCGGCCTGGTCAAGATGCGCCTGGAGTTCCTTCAGCAGGTTCTGGGCATCCTCGCGGACCCTTTCGAGCACCGTGGTGGAGAGTTGGCCGGCCTGCTCCTGGAGCGCTTCGACGGAGGCCTGGAAGCTTCCGTCGAGCAATTGCGAGTAGGCGCCGAGCTTTGCCTGCGCCTGCTCCTCCCAATCCTTCAGAATCGTCGCTGCGGGCCCCCCTTCTTTTCCCAGCGTCTCCGTAATTTCTTTGACGACCAGTTCACACTGAGTCTTGAGCTGTGTGACGGCCCTATTCGCTGTGTCGTCGCCGACGAGTTGGATCTGCTTCAGCACCGCCTGGCGCTGTTTTTCCAGGGCCTTCTGGAGATGCTCTTCCAGTTCATGAGCGCGCTGGTCCTGGAATTCCTGAAGCTGCTTGCGCACTTGGACGGGATAATCCTTGGCCACCTGTTTGGCGTCCTGCGTCAGGCCTTCGAGCGCGCTCTGCTTGGTCATTTCGAACTGCAGCCGTGTGTCGTCTACCAGGGTTTTCGCCACGGTCTGAAGTTCCGTCGCGAGCCGGCTGGCCGTTCCGGCGACGCGCTTTTCCAGATCGCGCGCTGCGGATTCGAGGAACCCCGCCGCCGTTTTCTGTAGCAGCGCTTCGACATCTCGGGCGCCCTTGTCGCGCGCCTCCCCGAGGGCCTTATCGATATGCCCTTGCAGCTCCCCAACCTGAGTCTGAAGCTTCTGCTGGAGTGTCTCCAAAGCGGACGCGGCCTGCTCCTCGATGGCAGTGCGCTGTTCCTGGGCTGCGTCTGCCAGTTTTCGCTCGAGCTCTTCCCCAGCTAACTGCACCCTGCCTGTCGACTGCTCCCCGGCGGCCTTAATAGAATCCAGGAGGCTTTCTGCCCGCTGCGCCACGTGTTCTTCCGCAAGCTTGTTGACGCGCTCCGCTTCGCGTTGCGAGAGTTCGCGGAGCTGCGCGGTGGCGCGCTCGATTTCCTCCTGGATTTGCTTCTGGAAATCCTGCAAGCCCTGGCGGAGTGCCGCATCGATTTCGCGGGTATCGATGGGGGCCTGTGGTGACGCGCTTCCTGTCGAAGCCGCCTGTGGAGGCTGCTGGACTTTCGCGAGCAGGGTTTCGATCCGCTGCTCGAAGCTGGCGAGCCGTTGCTCGAGCACCGGGGGGATCGACTGCTCCTGCGGGTGTGCTTCCGCACCCGAAAACAGTGGCCGACGGCTGAGTTCCTGCGTGAGCTTACTGAACCCCACTTCGAGCTGCCGGAAGCGCTCTTCGAGGGCGTCGCGGGCCTCCGCAGCGACGGCGGGTGCTTCTGCCGCCTGCGGCGGAGGCGCTTCCTCGACGGCGGGTGAGGAAGGCATGGCTGTAGCTGCCCCTGCGGGAGGGGCCGGCATCTTTTCGAGCCGCTGGCCGCCTTCGCCGATGGGCGGGCCCTCCTGCCAGTCCTCCGGCGCGAAGTCGATCCCCCAGATGTTCTGCGCTTCGAACAATTGCACGCCGACTTCCTGGGGGTCCTTCGAGGATTTGCGATCACCCAGCCAGACGATGGTGGCCTTGGCCGAGCGGCCGAGTGCACGATTCTCGACCATGACTTCCGAGCCGAGCGCCAGCTCGTGGAACGTGATGACCTTCGCGCCTTGCTTGTTGATGATGACCGTGCGGGAGTTCTCTTTGAAGGCGCGGTCGCTCGCGTCCTTGCCGCTGAGGCTGATGGGAATGGCGATGGCGAGGCGGGTGCTGCGTCGTCCTGCAGCACTGGAAGAGTCGGTTTTGCCCTGCTTCAGGGGTATGCCCATCTTCAGCGCATTATAGGGCATCGGTCAAATCGGCTCAACTTTATTGGACTGATGCGTTCCGACTTGGCCGCGCCATGGTAGCTACCTGAGTAACCCCGCTCGGCTCCTCACGCGCTTGGGCCCAGGACAATGGCTCGAGGGTAAGGCCGATTCTCTCCCCGGCGGGACCGCCGGCTAATTTTCGACAGGCAAAAGCTGGCCCTTCTCCAAATGACGGACGACGGTCGCGTGGTGCGCGGCGCGAGGATCGTGGGTGACCATAAGGATGGTTTTCTTGAAGTCCCGGTTGAGGCGCGAAAGGATGTCGAGCACCTCGTCGGCGGAATACGCGTCCAGGTCGCCCGTAGGTTCATCGGCCACGACCAGCGTCGGGTCGGTGACGATGGCGCGCGCGATGGCCACGCGTTGCTCCTGGCCGCCGGAGAGTTGCCGGGGATAGTGGTCGATGCGGTCGGCGAGGCCGACGAGCTTCAACGCCATCAGCACGTGCTCCTTCCGCTCCGCGGCAGAGAGCTTGGTGAGCAGCAGTGGCAATTCGACGTTCTCGTAAGCGGTGAGCACGGGGATCAGGTTGAAGGTCTGGAACACGAAGCCGACGTGGACATTGCGCCAGGTGGCCAGGGCGTCTTCGCTCAGGGTGGCGATGTCCTCGCCCAGTACATGCAGTTCGCCCCCCGTCGGCCGGTCGATCCCAGCGATGATGTTAAGCAGCGTTGTCTTGCCCGAGCCCGAGGGGCCCATGAGGCAGAGGAATTCGCCCTCCTTCACATCCAGATCAATGCTCTCCAAGGCGGCCACCGAGAAGGAATCACGCTGGAAGATCTTGGAGAGGTTCTTGATTTCCACTACAGACTTGGCCATTCGTATCCTCGCAGGTTGAGCGACAGGCAACACTCGATAGTCAAAAGCCAGCCGCCATCGGCCTCACGCGAGGCACCCGCATTGGGCGGTTCTTGGACTGTGGACTTTTGACTGTCAACTGTTAACTGTTTTCCTATGCTCCTCGTTTCACACGCACACGCTGGCCGGAGGTCAGCCCCTCGAGCCCGCGCACTACGATCTTGTCATTCGGTCCCAGACCACTCGCCACCTCCAGCCGCTCGCCCAGGTCGCGGCCCACTTCGACTTCCCGGAGCTTGACGTGCGAGCCATCCAGGACGAAGACCGCGGACTTGCCCTCGTTCTGCACCATGGCCGCGCGGGGAATGGAGAGCATTTCCCGCGGCGCACTGCTCACTTCGCCTTTCGATGGCGGCGCCAGGAAAGAAACGTGCGCGTTCATCTCCGGGCGGAGGTACTCGTCCGGCTTCAGGACCTTCACTTTGACCTGGATGGTGGCTTTCTGGCGATTGGCCTCGGGCGCGATTTCGTCGACGACGCCCTTGTAGGTGCGGTCAGGGTAGGCATCCGCGGTGACGACGCAGTCCTGGTGTGGCGAAATCCTCGGAAAATCGTTTTGATTGATGTCGAGCTCCACCTGCATGTCGTTCAGGTCGGCGAGCGAGCAGACCGAAGCCTTCACGCCGCCCGTCCCGCCGAAGTTCATGGTGGAGACCATCTCACCCTTCTCGATCAGGCGTTCGAGGACGGTGCCGGAGACCGGGGCGCGGATGAGCGTTGAGTCGAGCATGGTCTGCGCGTAGTCCACAACGGCCTGCGCCTGAGCGGCCTGTGCGCGCGCGTAGTCGATCTGTTCCCGGCGCGGCCCGATCTTGACCAAGTCGTGATGCTTCCGGCTGTCCTCGAGCTGGGCCTTGGTGACGTTGTACTGCGTCCGAGCGTTATCGAGCTGCTGCTGGGAAGCGACCGCCTGCTTGGCCAGGTCCTCGACGCGCTTGAGATTCACCTCGGCATTCTGAAAATTGGCCTGAGCCTCTTCCATCTGGGCACGCGCTTGGTCGATTTCCTGCGGCCGTGAGCCCGTTTCGAGTTCTTGCAGCCGCGCTCGGGTCACGGCGAGATTGGCTTTTGCCTGCTCGACCTGCGCGCGATACTCGTTGTCTTCGAGGCGCACCAGCACTTGGCCTTCCTTCACCTGGTCGCCCTTCTCAATGCCCACCCAAGCGACTTTGCCGACCACCTTGGAGCTGACCTGGATGGTGTGGTGGGCCACAATGTAGCCGCCGGCGGTGAGGACCACCGTGCCCCCCGTTGACGACCCACGCTCGAGCGTCACGCGCTGGACTTCGACCTCCGGCGCCTGGGCGAAGATGCCGGAAACCGCCAGGCCGACCACGAGGACAAAGACAATCCCCACACCCACATAGAGGAGCGGTCCCCACGGGACCTTGCTTTTGGGCTCGAGCGATTCCTTGCGCGAGCGGTCGATTTGCAGAACGCTCAGATCCTGCTGCCGGCTATCGGTTGGAGCCATTACCACTTCTTCCTTTCAACGTTGCCTTTCGGCCACGGCAACGTCTTGCCTGGAGCCAATGCTGATCTTCATCCCCTCCATGCTCACGTGGAGCGCAACGCCGTCACGATGTTCTCGTGGGCCGCGCGCCAGGCGGGGAAGAGCCCGCCAATGAATCCCATGAGCACGGCAAAGATCATGCCGGCCAGCATCAGCCCCGGCGTAATCTGGAAGCTGAAGGCCAGCTCGCTGAAGGTCATGAAGTTCGTGGTGCCGGTCGTCACACCGTTGATGGGCAGGGCCAGGAGGCAGCCCATAAACCCGCCGAGCGCCGCGATCAGGACGGATTCGATGATAAACGAGAGCAGGATACTGCCGCGTGAGAAGCCCACCACCCGCAACGCCCCGATTTCCTTGGTGCGGCGCGCTACGGCCGCGTACATAGTGTTCATGGCGGCGAAGGAAGCGCCCACTGCCATCAACGCCGCGATGAAAATCCCCAGGAACTTGATGGGGGCCGCGGTGCGCGTCTGCCGCTCGTAGTACTCCTGTTCAGTATCGGCTTTGAGATGCAGACGGCGGTCGTCCGCAACAGCCTTCTTGAGCCGCTGAACGGCGCCCGCGTCCGTGGCGCGCACGAGGACGCTCGAGTAAGCGTCGCGGTCGAAATCCGGCGCGAGGTCGTCGGCGTTCGTCCAAATCTCCGAGGCAAAGGCAGTGTTGCCGGCGTCGAAGATACCGACCACTGTCCAGTAGCCTTTGGCGAATTTCAGGCGGTCGCCGAGGCCGCAGTTCTGGAAGCGCTCGGCGATGCGCTTGCTGACGATCACCTCGCGCAGGCCGGAGCGGTACTCCCGGCCTTCGACCAGCTTGAACTCCTTGCGCATGGCGAAGCCTTCGGGGCCTAGGCCCCGGATCGTCACGTTCGACCCTTGCACCTGACCGCGCCGGGGCAGGTTGATGAGCACGACGAGCTCGGGGGAGACGACCGGCTCGCCCTTCTCGTTCTTGGCGATGCCTTCCAGATACTTGATGGTTTGCAGGGCGTCACGCTGGACGGAGCTCTGCGTCTCCGACTGCGACCCGTCGCGCATCACAATCAGGTTCAAGGGGTGGCCTGTGGCAGTGAGCGATGTCTGCAGCCCTTGGGCCAGCGCCATCAAGACGACGAACACGGTGACGGTGAGTGTAATGCTGGAGGCCGTCATGGCCGTCGTCGTGCGGCGGACGGCCAGGTTGCGCAAGTTGTATTTAAGCGGAATGGCCATAGCTTATTGACTCATTGGATCATGGGGTCATTGAATCATTCAGGTCGTCGATGGTTTTCCGAGTATCGAGGCCGTTCAGCCCTTGAATGGATCAATGGATCAGTGACTCAATGAAACAATCCCCTTTCATCCCGTGTGCCGCAGTGCCACGGCGATATTCGTCCGCGCGGCGCGATACGCGGGCCAAGTGGCGGCCAGCAGCGCAACACTCAGCGCGATGCCGAAGCAGAGGGCCAACGTCTCCGGGCGCAGTCGCAGGTCCGCGAAGGCGAACTGGCCAATCTGCGTAAGCCTCAACGAGTCGTAAAGCAGTTTCGCGCCACCTATCCCCAACAGCGCCCCAGCCAGGGTCAGAAGCAAGGATTCTCCCACGAAGAGGCGCAGAATGTGCGCCGGGCGGAACCCCAGACTCCGCATGATGGCGGCTTCGGAGATCCGCTCGCGCACGGACATCGCCATGGTGTTGGCGACAATGAGCAGGATCGCGAAGGTCACCGCCGACCCGATCAGCAGGATGATGCCCCGCACGTTCCCCAGCATGGCAATGAAATTGAGCATAAAGGCGCTGAGCGACTCGGTCTTGGTTTCGTTGGGCGTGTTGCGGAACATCGCGTCGATCGCCTCGCCGACGCGCGAAGCCATCTCGGGCTTCTCCAGGCGGATCCAGTAGAGTCCCACAACATTCATGCGGCCGATGGCTTCGTTGAGATATTCCCAATGAAACCAGAGTTGGTCGTCCGGTCCGCCACTGAAAATTCCTCGCAGGGTGAGTTCGGGGTTGAACCCCCAGAGGCTGCCGAGCAACGTGATCTTGTCGCCCACTTTCCAGCCGAACTTCTCCGCCAAGCGCCGGCCAGCTACCGCCGCTGTGCGCTCGCGCTGGAAGGCTTCGAGCTGGTCGGGGGGAATGGTTGAAGCGAACTGCACCTTAAAGACATTTTCTGGATCCACAGCTAAATTGGCGAACATATTCGCCGGGTCCTTCCAATAACCGCCGAACCAGCTCAGGGAGGCGCAGGCCGCCACGCCCGGCACTTCCCGAATCCTCGCTCCATAGCTCGCGGGCATTGGAAAAACAATGCCCGTGGCGCGGCGTACCATCATGATGGGAATGCTGTCCGCGTTCTCGAGGGGCTTGCCGAGCGCCGTGTACACCATAGCGAGCGAGGAAAGCAGGAAGAGCGAAACCGCCACGCTTGTCCCGGTCAGGAACGAACGCCGCTTGTTGCGCAACAGGTTTTTCAGGACCAGCCGCCACATCTTCGATTTACCTTTCCGGCGATCCGCTCGGCTTCGACAATCTTAACACGGGACGCGCCGCCGCCGGCGTAACCGGATGGCCTGTCAACCGGGCAAGGAAAGCGGCCAAAATGTCACCCTTAGAAGACGTTTGGCTGGCCGCTTCACACACGAGGTCATACGCGATGATGGGTGTCCAAGTTCCCAGGGGGCGCGGGGCGGGAATTGCTTTTGTAGGGGCAATTCATGAATTGCCCCTACGACACAGGACGCCGGTCCCTTCCTGCGTCAGGGCAGGCACCGACCGGCGCTACGGCCCGAGGTAGAGACGGCCCGGTGGGCCGTCTCATCCAGGGGGAGACGCCTCACCGAGGCGTCTCTACATCGCCCCCTTTGTGTTATGCTTTCGCCGACATGGACTGGAAAAATAAACTCTACTTCGGCGACAACCTGAAAATTCTCCGCGAGTATGTCCCCGAAGCGAGCGTGGACCTGATCTACCTCGACCCGCCGTTCAACTCCAGCGCCACCTACAACGTGCTCTTTAAGGAAAAGAGCGGCGAAGAATCCGCCGCGCAGATCACGGCTTTCGAGGACCCTTACCGAGGAGAGTCTCACTCGGAGTTCAATGAAATCGTGATAACATCGGTCCACTGAACCGTGAGGCAAGAAGTGGCACGATACAGTTTATATTTCGGCGACTGCCTCTCGTGGATGGAGAAGACAGAAGAACAGTCCATCCACTCTATCGTTACCGACCCCCCTTACGGCCTGAAAGAATACACCTCTGTGGAGAAGGAAAAGCTTCGCAACGGCCATGGCGGAGTGTGGAGAATTCCGCCGTCGTTTGACGGCTGCAAGCGGCGGCCTCTGCCCCGTTTTACCGTCCTCACCGATAGAGATCGTGAGAAGCTCCGCAGCTTTTTCTCGCAATTCGCCCGCCGCGCGATTCGTGTGTTGGTTCCGGGCGGCCATTTGTTTATAGCCACAAATCCCTTGCTCTCACACCTCGTCTACCTGCCGCTCATGGAGGCCGGGTTCGAAAAGCGCGGCGAAATCATCAGGCTGGTAAAAACGCTGCGAGGCGGCGACCGTCCCAAGAACGCCCACGGAGAGTTTGCCCACGTCACGGTGATGCCACGGTCGGACTGGGAGCCGTGGGGGGTGTTCCGCAAACCTTGCGAAGGCCGCGTTCAAGACAATCTGCGCAAATGGAAGGTGTCTGCGGACGTCGTTGCGGGCTACATGGGCGGCAACGCCGCGCGCTATTTCAGCCCGGCGGCGTAAGCTAGCTGCTGGGAGGGGCATGCGGCCAGGATGGCCGCGCTCCAGGAGCGCAGGCTTCCAGCCTGCATCGTGCGTCAGGACCCGCCGTCGTCAGCCGGTGGCGTCGGCTCGAGCATGCGACACACCCCCGAAGCGCATTGGCCCGTTTGGGCGGCGACGGTGCACGGGATCCCGTCGGGTGCCGGCTCGCTTTCACATCCGCTGGTGCCGTGGAAGTCGTAGGTGCAGATGTTGC
>JAIQGB010000251.1 GCA_020072905.1 Terriglobia bacterium
AGGCTGCTTATCGTCTCTCCCGGGTTGGAGCTTTCGCCGCTCCCGGCTGGGAGGCATTGCCCGATTGGTCCACCGCCACGACCTCGTATTCCCCGGGCTCGTCTCGATCAGGCCCCGTGTCGTCAAACTCCGTCGCGATGGTCGAGCCGATGCGAGCATGGTTATGGAAGATCCGGTAGTAGCAGAGGTCGGCCTCGCTGTTGGCCCCCCAAGTGAGCCGGCGGGCGTCTTCCATCCCGGCTACCTTCAGGCCCTTGACCGGGGCCGGAGGCTCGTCTTCATAACGCATCGTGTAGAGTGCCAGTTGATTGGGGCCGACTGTGTCCTCCAACTCACCTTGCCGCATGGCGACCTTCCCCGCCGGTTCCTGGAGGTCGCCGTCCTCCGTCTTGGGCACGCTCGCGGGGTCATACAGGTATTTGCGGAACTTCGCGGACACAGGCGTGCCATCCAGGCGTAACTCGATCTTGACCGGCTCGAGGTTTCGGTTGATGACCGCGATGCTCCAGGTGTTCCGGTCGTTATGGCGGATGGCCGCGACGCGCAACTTCGGATCGGGCGCCTCGACGCGAAACACCGTCGCTGGCCCTCCGAAGAATTTCGTCAAGAGTCCGTAGGAATAGTAGGGCGCTCGTGTTTCCGAGCCGTTGGTCGCCCACTTGAACACGCCCCATTGGTTGATGTAGGGCTCGTCGGACCACTCGGGATAATCGGTGAAAGTCCAATAGCCCATGGCGTAAACACCGCCGTTGATGGCCGCCAGTGCCGCCTCCGCCACTTGCAGCGCGGCCATCGGTTCGCGTGGCGTGCCGTAATGCAGGCACGTGTCCCAACGGTAGCCGTACTTCTTGTCGAAGTATTGCCGCGAACCGAATTCGCCCAGAATGAAGTTCTTGCCTTTCTTGCGGGCCAGGTCGGAGGCCCACGCGCACCTGCCCAGGAACCAAGAGTAGAAGTTCATGTCCGCCGGGTCGTCGGTCTCCAGGTAATGGTGGCCGCCGTACACCCCGGTGATGTCGTCCATGTTCTCCGCCGCCCACCTCAACGTGTGCCAGTAAGCGACGGGAGACGCGTCCGTTGCCAGCAGCTTCACATCCACGTGGCGCCGCTGGAGCTCGTTGTAGATCCGCTGCTGATAGTTGCGAAAGGTGGGGAGGTCATCCTTCAGGTCTGCCCACTCTTTGATTGAGAGCTCGTTGGTGAAGCAGTAGTACTTCACATTCGTGGCGCCGCTGTGAATGAGGTACTCCAGGTCGCTGACCACCGTCGAGGCATACGTGTCGCGCTCCGGACCAGCCGGCGCGGAGCCCGGGCCCATAGTGGTCAGGTACACCTCGGTCGCCGTATCCTGCTTCATGAAGTTGAGCCGCTGGGCCAGCGCCTCCTGCAATTTCGGGTCGCTGACCCCCGGCTGCCCCTTGGCCCAAGAGTGGGTCACGCGAGCGAACTTCGGTGCCAGCTCCCGCCAGCGCTTGCCGAGCACCTGCTCGAAGTGCTCGCGTGTGGTTGTGTGCAGCGGCCACGACGCGTGGAAGCCTACCCCGCGAAAATCCGGGTGGACCACCTGGTCGGTGTGCACGACGATCGTCACGGTGTCCGCCGGCCACGCCAGCGCCGGGATCGCCAGCAGGACCCACCATCCCGCAATGAATGCCCGATAAAGCGCTCTTGGCTTTGAATGGCTCATCATGTATACCCCTCATCTTAGTTTGACCAAATGAAATCGCCGCTGTCTCCTGGCGACAGGCGAGTCGAAATCTCACTGACGCGACCCCAGTGTATAGTCCCAACGCCTCGACTCTGTCCAGCCAAATGCGGACGGCTTTCGGAGGAGACCCTAGGTCATTATCCAAAGGGAAAGGCTCCGGGCGCACGGATGCGCGAATACCTCAGCCAGCGGCACAAGACAACATCGATTGGAACGTGGCGGGCCATTCCATCTCGTTGAAACGCAAGGGGATCTACTCAACTGAGCGCCTGGTTCGGACATATTTACCGTTATCAATGGGCGCTCGCGCTTCCTCAGGCTCGGCCTGACAGGTCGAAAATTGGTACAAAATGTGCTAACTCAAGTGTCGGAAGCTGGAGTGGCCCTCGCCACGGAAAGGTTGGAGTGGGTTCACGCTTAACTCGGGATAACACCCCCAATCGGCGGGATTTCCTGCGCTTCGCTGGGGGGCTGATAGGGGGCGTCGGTGGCGCCGTTCTCGCTCCTGCTGCGCCATATCCCGCTCTTGCCGGCAGGTCGAAAGTCGTCATCGGGCGTGACCCGCAACTACGCAAGTCCGGTTCCTCTCTGGATTCAGACCATTTGTTGAAGCTGCTCGATCGGGTCATGCAGGCGGCCTTCGACCGCGATAATCCCCTGGAAGCTTGGCGGCAAGTCGTGCGACCGGGCGAAGTTGTGGGCCTCAAGGTCAACTGCCTGGCCGGCAAAGGAATCTCCACAAATGTTCCGCTCGTCGAAGCCGTCTGCGAGCGACTCCAACAGGCGGGCATCAAAGATATCGTGATCTGGGACCGGCTGAACTCCGACCTCGAAAGCGCGCGCTTCCGCGTCAACGAACGCGGCGGCCCGATTCGCTGCTTCGGCAACGACACGCTGGGCTACGAGCAGGAACTCTCCACTTACGGTAGCGTCGGAAGCCTCCTGGCGAGAACCTTGACGCAAGTCTGCGACGCCGTCATCAGCCTGCCAGTGCTAAAAGATCATGGCATCGCTGGCGTCACGATGGCGCTCAAGAACGTTTTTGGCGCCATTCACAATCCCAACAAATATCACCTCGACGTGGGCAATCCTTACATCGCTGACGTCAACATGCTGGCGCCCATCCGCTCCAAGTTTCGCCTGCACATTTGCGACGCCACCACGGCGCAGTACGAGGGCGGCCCCTCATTCATGCCGCAATGGACGTGGCCGTATAACGGCCTGCTCGTGGCGCGCGACCCGGTGGCGCTTGACTACACCGGATGGCAAATCATCGAGCGCAAACGCGCCGAGAAGGGCATGAAACCGCTGAAAGAAATGAAGCGCGAGCCGGCCTACATCGCTACGGCCGCAGACGCTCATCACCGGATTGGCATCAATGACCCCAAGAAGATTGAAGTGATGGAAGTATGAAGGATGAAATATGAAGTCTGAAAAAGGCACGCTGCCCGAGACGCCCAGTGGGATGTCAATCCCCGACTCCACTCTCGTGGCGGTTTGCGACCGCCGTTCCTTCCTGAGGACTGCCGCTCTGCCGTGCATCGCTACGTGCGCCAGCGCGTTCGTCGGTGGACCGCTGGCCGCGCCCCTGCTCGCTGCCCCGGCCGCGGAGAACGACGCGCAATTCGTCCGCGAGGCGCAATTCTACGAAAAACTGGCTTACAAGAAGATCAAGTGTAAGCTCTGCCCGCGCGAATGTGTCATTGACGACCGCGAACGCGGCTACTGCGGCGCGCGCGAGAACCGCGGCGGCACGTACTACACGCTGGTCCACTCCCGCGTGGTGACGGCGCACATCGACCCCATTGAGAAGAAGCCTTTCTTCCATGTTCTGCCCGGCACGCTGGCCTTTTCGATCGCCACCGCGGGGTGCAACGTCAACTGCAAGATGTGCCAGAACTGGGAGATTTCACAGGTGCGTCCCGAGCAGGTCCGCGCTACCTACGCTCCGCCCGCCAAGGTTGCCGAGCTCGCCCGCGAGAACCGTTGCCCGGCCATCGCCTACACCTACAGCGAGCCGGTCATCTTCTACGAATACGTGGTGGATACGGCGCAGGCGGCACACGAAGTGGGCGTGAGGAGCGTGGTGGTCACCGGCGGCTACGTCAGCGAAGAGCCGCTCAAGAAGCTCTGCAAGGCCGTGGACGCCATCAAGGTGGATCTGAAGGCTTACTCGGAGAAGTTCTACAAAGAAGTGGTGAACGGCGAGTTGAAGCACGTGCTCAACACGTTGGTCACGATCCGCAAGCAGGGCATGTGGAACGAGATAGTGTACTTGGTGGTTCCCACGCTGAACGACAGCGATCAGGAGTTCCAAGGCCTGGCGCGCTGGATCAAGTCGGACTTGGGGCCGGACGTGCCCCTCCACTTCTCTCGCTTCCATCCCGAATATCTGCTGAAAAACCTCCCCCCCACCCCTCTGGAAACGCTGGAGCGCGCCAAGGCCATCGCCGACGCCGAGGGGCTGCATTACGTGTACATCGGAAACGTCCCTGGCCATCCGGCCGAAAGCACTTATTGCCCCAAGTGCCGCAAGGTGGTCGTCGAGCGCCTGGGTTACACGGTGGGCGCCGTGCACCTCAAGCACGGCAAGTGCGAGTATTGCCACACGCCGATTCCCGGCCTGTGGTCGTGAAGGTAATCGCCTGTGTGGAATGACACTATGAGAAAGAAAGCCATCACTCCCGCTGTCGTCTGGATTCTCGCGATGAGCGCCGCTCTGCTGGCCCCAGCTACCTCGCTACAAGGCGCCGGAGAGAAGGTGCGACGGCCGGAAGTCGCCGGATCGTTCTATCCCGCCGACCCCAAAGAACTCGGCAAGATGCTGGACGGATTCCTTGCCAAGGCCGCCACCGAGCAGCCGCAAGGCCAGCTTGTGGCGCTTTCGGTGCCGCACGCGGGCTACGAATTCTCCGGCCAAGTCGCGGCGTACGCGTTCGCGCTGCTGAAGGGCCGGAAATTCGCGCGCGTGGTGGTGATCTCACCCTGCCACATTGAGGCGTTCCCCTTTAGTTCAATCTATGACGGCGATGCCTACGCTACGCCCCTGGGCAATATCCCCATCGACAAGGAATTCGCCAAAAAGTTGGTGGCGCAGAGTTCGCTGATCCAGTTTTCGCAGCGAGGGCACGGAGAAGCCCAGGGCCGCGGCGAGCATTCGTTGGAAGTCGAGCTTCCCTTCCTGCAGCGCACGCTCGGCGAGTTCAAGCTGGTGCCTATCGTCATGGGCGACCAGAACTACGACATGGAGCGCGCGCTGGGGGTGGCGCTGGCGAAGCTCATCCAAGCGGAGCGGAAGGGAGCCGCGGCGGGGTCGTCGCTATCCGGCGACACGCTGATCGTTGCGAGCTCCGACCTTTCACACTTCCATCCTTACGACGAGGCGGTCCGGCTCGACCACAAGGTGCTCAACGCCATCACGGAGTGGGACTACTTCAACATGTCGGAGAACTTCGAGCGGCGCATCTGGGAAGCGTGCGGGGGCGGGCCCATCGTTGCCATGATGGTCGCCGCGGAGAGACTCGGCGCAAACCGCGCGCGCATTCTCAAGTACGCCAACTCGGGCGACGTCACCGGCGACAAGAGCCGCGTGGTGGGTTACGGCGCCGTGGCCTACACGCGCGAGAGCGCCAAAGTCGGCGACAAAACTCATGCCTTCTCGCTCGGCCGGCAGGAGAAAGAGGCGCTGCTCAAGATCGCCAAGCAATCGGTTTACAGCGCGGTCAAAGAGAGAAAGCTCTACGAGTGTTCCTCGGGAGGACTCCAGGCACTCGATCAGGACCGCGGCGCTTTCGTCACCCTCAAGGAGAAGGGACAACTGCGCGGCTGCATCGGCTACATCGCGCCCATGAAGCCCCTTTGCTTGACGGTACGCGACGTGGCTGCGGCAGCGGCCCTCGAAGACCCGCGCTTCCGCCCTGTGGAGCTTCGCGAATTGCCGGAGTTGGAGTATGAGGTTTCCGTACTCTCCCCACTGCGGCGCGTTACCGACATCAAGCAGATCAAGGTCGGGGAGCACGGCCTGGTCATGCGAAAGGGCGACAAAGAAGGCCTGTTGCTCCCCCAGGTGCCCGTCGAACAGCATTGGGATCGCACCACGTTCCTCGAACAAACCTGCGTGAAGTCCAGCCTCCCGCCCAACGCTTGGAAAGACCCCGAGACCGACATCTTCATGTTCTCGGCGCTGGTCTTCGGTGACCGCACGCCGTCGGTGCAATCCGACGTCAGCGAGAGTCCTTTCCCCGCGCGGGAATCAAGGCCAGGACAATCGGGGCGAGATTCACCACACCCATAAGTACAGCCGCCCGCAGAAAACCGAAAACGGGAAACAGATAGACGCTCAAGACGAGCGCCCCCACGCACGCGCCCAGCAGGTCAAGTCCGTGGAGCGTGCCCGGACTGTGGGGCGAATCTTCCCGCCCCGCAAAATAGATGCGGCTCGCCAGCGGAAACTGGTACCCCCCGAGCATTCCCGACACAAGTGCCAGTGCCGGAAAGATGATCTGGCTCACCGCGAAGAGACCTGCGGGGCTCGCGACACGCGAGAAGAGTACAAACAGGGCATAAACCAGGAGCGGTGCGCCCGCGGCGGCGACTTGTAACGCGGCGAGCTTTCCCATCTCGGAAGGCGCGGCGGAGGCGCTCGTGCGAGATCCCGGAAACTCGCCGCGCCCCCGCGAGGCGAGCCACGCGCCCAACGCTATCCCGACCATGAAGGCCGCAATCAACATAGCGAGTTGGTGATAGACGTAGCCGTAGATGGCCTGAAATCCGAGCAGCAACAGGACTTCGAGGCCGATGAGCGTAAAACCCATCGCCCCCACGCAGAACCCCGCGGCGATTCTCCTCCGCGTTGTGGCCGC
>JAIQGB010000252.1 GCA_020072905.1 Terriglobia bacterium
GGTAGAGCTTCCGGCATGGTTCGAGGCCCTGAACCGAGACTTCCGCTACCAACTCACGCCCATCGGCGCTCCTGCCCCGAACCTCTACGTTGCGGAAGAGGTCAAGGGCAACCGTTTCAAGATTGCGGGTGGGAACCCCGGGCTGAAGGTTTCGTGGCAGGTCACGGGGGTTCGTCAGGACGCTTGGGCCAACGCGCACCGCATTCGCGTGGAGGTAGAAAAGCCGGCCGCAGAGCGCGGCTTCTATCTGCACCCGGAGCTTCAAAGCGCGCCGGAGGAGAAGAGCATTGAGTGGGCCCACCACCCGCAGCAATTGCAAGGGATGAGAGAACAGCGGTGAAGCCCACAAGCGCCGGTCGAAAAGAGAGAACGGCAAGCATTTGAGCGCATGCGACCGATCCTGCAACGGTGCAGTGCAGTGGGTCGAGCGCTGAGGAAATGAGGCCGTCGTCCTTTGGGCAGAAGCCTGTCACTAGGGCATGCCCATCCCGGCAACGTTTCTCTCGAGAGGTTGCCATGAAAAAGAGAGTCCTTTCTCTGTTTTCCTATTTGTCACTCCTAACGACGGCCCTTGTCCTCGTTCTACTGCTTCGGACCGGGCACACCACACGTGCAGCTCAGCAGGTGGGGCAGTCTGCACCCGGCAGCGCCATGCGGTCACTTCCTCAAGGCCGGGGGCGGCCTGCTCACGGCCCGAAGTACAAGCCCGATGAACTGCTGGTCAGATTCCGACCCGGGGTCGCCAGAGCGCACGCGGAAGCGGTTCACGCCGGCGTTGGAGCCCGAGTATTGAGGGCCTATTCAAGCGTCAAGGGACTCTACCATGTACGAATCCCGCCCGGATTGGCTGTGGAAGATGCCATGCAGAGATACAAGCGGAATCGCGATGTGCTCTACGCTGAACCGGACTACATCGTCCACATCGACAATCTTCCGAATGACCCGTCCTTCCCGGACCTCTGGGGCCTCCATAACACCGGGCAGGGGGGCGGTACGGTTGATGCGGACATCGATGCGCCGGAAGCCTGGAGTCTGACCACCGGAAGCAGCAGCGTGGTGATCGCGGACATTGACACTGGCATTGATTATAACCATGAGGACCTGTCCGCGAACGTTTGGCAGAACCCCGGCGATTGCAACAGCAACGGCCTCGACGATGATGGCAACGGCTGGACCGACGACTGCTTTGGCATCGACCCCCACAACAACGACGGCGACCCCTTTGACGACCAAGGCCACGGCACCCACACGGCGGGAACCATCGGCGCGGTCGGTAACAACGCTGTGGGCGTGGTCGGAGTCAACTGGACCGTCCGCATTATGGCCTGCAAATTCCTCGGGGCAGATGGCAGCGGGTCAACTTCTGACGCCGTAACCTGCCTGGACTACATTGCCTACATGAAAGACCATGGGACTAATATCATCGCCTCCAACAACAGTTGGGGCGGGGGAGGATATTCGCAGGCGCTCTATGACGCCATCGACGGGCAACGCCAGCGAGGAATCCTGTTCATTGCCGCGGCCGGCAACGAGACGAACGACAACGACGCCTACCCCAGCTATCCTTCAAACTTCCAGCTCTCCAACGTCATCGCGGTCGCCGCCACCACTCGAACGGATACCCAGTCATCCTTCTCGAACTTTGGACGCCGTACCGTTCACCTCGGAGCTCCTGGCTCGGCAATCCTCAGTACTGTCCCGCCGACGAACACTCTCCAGGGGTGCACTCCTGGCAACTTGTATTGTTCGATCAGCGGCACCTCGATGGCCACTCCGCACGTGACAGGTGTTGCGGCCCTTTTGAAGGCGCAAAACTCGGGCCGTGACTGGAAGACGATCAAGAATCTGATCCTGGCGGGTGGAGACAACGATTCCAACCTGACGAGCTCCACCGTCACGGGGAAGCGCCTCAACGCCTATGGAGCCATGACGTGCTCGAACTCGGTGGTTTTCTCCCGCCTGCTTCCCATTGACAACAGCCTTTCGGGAAGCATCGGACAGCCGATCACCCTCAGCGCTCTCCACATCAATTGCGGCGCGCCCAACGGCAACGTCCTGATCGACGTCGAACCAGGCGGAGGGACGGTGACCCTCTATGACAACGGGACGGGAACCGACCAGGAGTCGGGGGATGGGATTTACTCCGGCCAGTGGACTCCGTCGTCCATGGGAACCTATACCTTGACCTTTCCTGGCGGGGATATCGTCACCGTGATTCTGACGGAAGGCTACGCCTACACCTCGACGGCGTTCAATTACCGGAACATCGCCGGTACGAGCCTCAATTTGGGAGATGATTCTACAGGTCTTATTTCCTCTCCGTTCCCCGTGCTTTTTGGAGGCGACAGCTTTTCCGATCTCTATGTTAACGCTAATGGTGACATTTCTTTCAACAACTTCGGAAGCGGTCACTACCTGAATACATCCATTCCCTCTTCAACGGCTTCCACGCTGGTGGCGCCCTTCTGGGACGATCTCTCTCCGGTCTCGGGGACCAACCAAAACGTCTTCTGGGCAGTCACCGGGGCTACACCCTACCGTGAGCTGGTAATTGAGTGGCGCGATGTGGCCCATTTTAATTGTAGCAGCTCGGATGCCGTCAAGTTCCAGGTTGTCTTCTTTGAGGGGAGCAGCAGCGTCCTCTTCAACTACGCCGACGCGGCTTTCGGAGGGGTGTGCCCTTCTTACGACTACGGCGCCTCCGCGACCGTGGGTGTTCAGGTCGCGTTGGGAAATGGTACGCAGTACAGTTACAACACCGCCAGCTTGAGCGACCAGACGTCTCTCCTCTGGTATCTGAGCGGGGCTCCCCTGTCGCCGACGCTGGTTTCCATGTCACCTACGAGCGCCGCCGCCGGCGGGCCGGGCTTCCCCTTGACCGTCGATGGCTTCAACTTCGTGGGCAGCACCGCCGTGCTTTGGAATGGTGTAGCTCGCCCCACGACGTACCTGAGCGAAACGCAATTGGAGTCTGACATCCCGGCGAGTGACATCGCGGCCCCGGGCAGCGCTCTCGTGAGGGCGGTTACGGCCGGAGCACCGCCCTCCAACGCGCTGACGTTTACCATCAGCGGGTTATCGTTCCAACTCACTTCGCTCTCGCCCTGGAGCGCCTCACCGGGCGGACCGGGTTTCACCCTGACCGTTAACGGCTCGGGATTTGATGCCGGCTCCATTGTCCGCTGGAACGGCGCAAATCGCACCACGACGTATCACAGCAGCGAGCAGATGACAGCGTCGATCCCGGCCAGCGACATCGCGGCTCCCGGCACGGCCCACGTAAGCGTCTTCAAGCCCGGCCGGGGTGTCACGAATATCCTGACTTTTGCGATTGAGAAAGGAACTTTGTTCCGGGCAGATTTCGAGGTCGGGACCCAAGGATTCACGGCGGCCGATGTCATCACCAGCTTAACGTGGCGGCGCGCGAAGCACCGTGGTGGCGACGCCGGGCACTCCTTCACCACTTCCTTCTACTTCGGAGACCCTGTCAGTTTCAACTACGACACGGGCTATCGGGAAGGGGCGACCTTGACCTCTCCACCAATTACCCTCGGGGGCGCCTCCTACGCCCTGAGATTCAAGTACTTCCTGGAGACGGAGGACTACGACGTTGCCGACGTCGCGGCGGTTCAAATCTCCACCGATGGTGGCAGCAATTTCAGTCCTTTGACCGACAACCGATTCGGCGGCCTGCTCGTGGACAACCAAGGAACCTGGCAGCCAGTCACCGTCGATCTTACGCCTTATGCCAGTCAGACCGTCCTGCTCCGGTTCTCCTTCGATACGGTCGATGAAATGTCTAACGCCTTCGAGGGCTGGTATATCGACGACATCGTCGTTGGGCCTGCGGGGCCGCCCAACGATAACTGGGCTCTTGCCGAGGTGGTCAGTACTGCTCCCTACGCCTCGGGGGTAGATACGTCCGGCGCGACGGGAGAGGCAACAGACCCCTCACCCTGCGCCTCCATCGGAGCCCTGAGCGTCTGGTACAAGCTGACCCTGCCGGCAAATGGAACCGTGACCGCTGACACCTTCGGGAGCAATTACGACACCGTCCTTGCTGCTTACTCCGGCACCCCAGGGTCGTTCAGCGAACTGGCCTGCAACGACGACTCCGCAGGTACCATCCAATCGCAGATTTCGTTTGCAGGGACGGCGGGGGTTACCTATTCCTTCATGGTCAGCGCCTACGGAACGCTCGGAGGGAATCTCGCTTTTAACCTGACCTACGATTCGCCGATTGTCAGTCTGTCGCCGCCCGGGTTGGACTTCGAAAGGCAACAGATAAACGTCACCACTTCGGCGCAGACAGTTACGGTTTCCAACGCCGGCACTGTGGCGTTACACATCTCGGGCATCACGATCGCGGGCGGAAACAGCACCGATTTTGCGCAGACGAACACCTGTAACGCAGGGAGCTACGCCCCGGCGGCGAGCTGCACGGTCTCCGTAACCTTTAAGCCCACGGCGGCAGGCCCCCGAAATGCCTTGTTGCGGATCACGGACGACGCTCCCGGTAGTCCTCAAGCCGTGGCCCTGACGGGCAACGGCGCGGCCACGAGCGTCTCCCCGACGAGCTTGAATTTCGGCAGCCGGCCGGTGGGATCGCCCAGCACGCCCTCCACAGTGACTTTCACCAACCTCGGAAGCACGGCACTGCACGTCTGGACGACGGCCGTTGCAGGAACCAACAGCGGTGACTTCAGCCGCGTCAATTCCTGCCCCGTTCCGCCGGCGACGCTGGGTGGAGGAGCCCACTGCACGATTTCCGTTCAGTTCACGCCGTCAGTGGCGGCAGCACGATCGGCGTCGCTGATGATCAGTCACGATGGCGGCGCCAGCCCAAGCACGGTGGCGCTAGCGGGGACGGGGACTGCCGGTCCGTCATCCTCGGCGTCTCCCGCGGGATCCTCGAGCGAATCAACTCTGCGATCCGCCCAGCGATCGAGGGTGGGGCGAGCGAGCCACTAGCCGCCATTCTCCGCCCAAGCTGGGAGCTATTTCCACTCCCACATTTTGGTTTGAGTGTTCCCGCTCGCGTCGACTTCGAACTCGAACACGGCGGCGACCGTGTTAAGCCGCGCCAGCTTCGCCGACGCCGTGCTGTAATACAGCGCGCCCCGATAGCTGACGGCGCCGCCGCCCACGAACCTTCCCACGCCCTGGCCCTTCCAGCTTGCCATGTCCCCGTCGCGCGTCATGAGGACTCCCTGCCCCTCTCCGTACAAGGTGCCGTCCGGCCTGGGCGCCGCCACGTAGGTTCCGAAATCGTTCACGTCGAGCCCCAGCATCTTGCCGCTGTCCTCGAACGATACTTCCACCTTGAATCCGCCCTCCGTCGCGAGCGCCCGCCTTCCCGTCCGCTTTCCACGCGATTCACCAATCTGCTCTCCGAGCATAGGCACACTCCTTTTCAGATTTGAGATTGCCCGGGACCTCCGCCTCGTGCTTCCCGGGGATCAAGAGTATACGCCTCTCTCGGACAATATGTCCTGCGTGCCGACGCCCAACGGAGAATAAAGGATGCGCGTTCGCGTTCGTGCGGAAACCGGCAGCCCGCGGCATATGTGCCATGGCGTGGCTACGACCGTTGTGCTAACCTGCGCTCATTAGTCGGAGAAGGAGAGAGCACATGAAATCAAGAAAATGGATTGCAGCTTGTGCAGCGGCGATGCTGGCTCTAGCCAGCATGACGGCGTTCGCCAAAGAGCATGGTCGCGGTCACGGCAAAGACAAAGGCAAGAAGGAGTCGAAGCGCCAGTTTCGCCATTATGACGACGACCGCGACGCCCTGCACAACTGGTATGTTGGGCATCAGGACAATCTGCCGCGCGGCCTGGCCAAGCGCGACGAGTTGCCGCCCGGCCTGGAGAACCAGCTCGTGGAGCGCGGCACGCTTCCCCCGGGCCTGAGGAAGAAGTATCGGCGCTGCCCGCGGGAGCTCGTGCGGCTTCTGCCCCCGCCTCCGCCTGACTGCGAACACGTCCTCATCGGCGGCCGCATTGTCTTGCTCAATCGCCGCTCTTTCCTGATTGTGGACGTTTTCCGCTTTGGGCTGTAGCGGCGGGGACGAACAAAAGCGCGGCCGCGTGCTCGAAGTTGGTAGCGCGAACCTGATGGGTAGGCCCGTGGGGCGGTTAAACAAGGGCCGCAGTTGGTAGCGCGGACCCGATTCGCAGTTCCGCGGTTCGTCGACTGCAAAGCCGCAGACCCAAGGGGTGGGTCTGCGCTACCGTGCTCCGCCATCAGCGGCGGCGGCTCGGCGATCTTGGGCATCCCAGAGCGCATGTTGCAGCCGGTCGGCCTCCGCCTGCCACATCAAGGACACAAGGATTGAAGCCGTCGAGGCCACGCCGCAAATCAAGGCTAGGTATACATCCTTTTGGAGCATCAACACTGCGAAGAGGATGGACAGCCCCAAGACGCATAAGATGAGATTGAACACAGCTCTTACCCGATATCGCACCTCGGTCATATGTGCGATAAGTTCATTGTGAAAACTCAACGCAATCCCAGATACGAGGGAATCGTAGGTCGTCTGTCGCTGCTTTGAGCGAGCCCTCC
>JAIQGB010000253.1 GCA_020072905.1 Terriglobia bacterium
GCATGAGGGCCAGCCCTTCATCGTGATGGAGTTGCTGGAAGGTCAGACGCTGAAGGAGTGGCTGGCGGTAACGCTGGCCTCTGGCCGGCATGCCGCCGGGACGGCGGCGCTACGAACGGACGAACTGCTCGACTTGGCGATTCAAATTGCCGATGCCCTGGATGCCGCCCACGCCAAGGGCATCGTGCACCGCGACGTCAAGCCCGCGAATATCTTTGTCACCTCGCGCGGGCAGGCGAAGATTCTGGATTTTGGCCTGGCGAAGTTGATCGTAGGGGCGCCCCCTGTGAGTGCCCTCGGGGGGGCACCAGGCCCGCCCCTTCAAGACACGGCAACGGCGTCGATCGCCCCCGAACATCTCACGATCCCGGGCGTGGCGATGGGGACGGTGGCATACATGTCGCCGGAGCAGGCGCGGGGTGAGCGGGTCGATGCGCGCACGGACCTGTTCAGCTTCGGCGCGGTGCTCTACCAGATGGCGACGGGCCGAGAGGCCTTTGCGGGGAGCACCATGGCGCTCATTCACGACGCCATCCTGAATCGAGCGCCGGTGTCGGCGGCCAGCCTGAATCCCCAACTGCCGCCGGAGTTGGACCGCATCATCAGCAAGGCGCTCCAAAAGGATTGCGACCTGCGTTACCAAAGCGCCGCCGAGCTGCGCGCCGACCTGAAACGCCTAAAGCGCCACACCGATTCGGGCCTGCCCTCCGTAGGGGCAGGCCTTGTGCCTGCCCCTTTACCCCCAGCCTCTGAGGCAGTCCCAGCCGCGCACCCACAAGGGGTGCCCGTACGACGTTGGCTACGCGCGTTGGCCGGCGCGGTCATTGTTGCAGTTGCGTTTGTTGGTTACCTGCTTACGCGCCCCTTGCCCTTGCCCAAGGTCTCAGATTACGTTCAGCTTACTCACGACGGTGAGCCGAAGGAATTGGTAGGCACCGACGGTTCGCGGCTTTACTTCCGCGTGGGAGACCGCACGCTTTGGCGCATCGTCGAGATGTCGGTCTCCGGCGGTGAGCCAGTGCGAATTCAGACGCCTTCCGAAACCATGGACCCTGTCAGCGTGTCGCCGGATGGCTCTGACCTTCTCGTCACAGACTGGAGGGACGAGATTGGCAAGGGACCGCTCTGGGGTCTTCCCGTTCTCGGTGGTTCGCCTCGCCGCCTTGCAGACACGGTGGGAAGCAATGGAGCCTGGTCTCCTGACGGCAAGGCGCTTATTTATGCCGACGGAAGCGACCTATTCCTGGCTAAGAGTGACGGGAGTAAGTCCCACAAGCTAGTCTCCGTAGCGGGTGTGGCGTCTGCGCCTGAGTGGTCGCCGGATGGAAGTAAACTGCGGTTGACCGTGCAGGACAACAAAACCGGCGCACAATCGCTTTGGGAAGTTTCGGCCCAAGGGTCGAATCTGCACCCCGTGTTTGCCGGCTGGCATGATCCTCCCGATGAATGCTGCGGCACGTGGACTCCGGATGGAAGGTACTTCGTCTTCCAGTCGCAGGGCCAGATTTGGGCTCTTGCCGAAAAGGGAGGTTTTCTTAGGAAGCCCAGCCGCGCGCCCATCCAGTTAACTTCCAGCCCGCTCCGCTTGGGCACGCCCCTTCCCAGTAAAGATGGCAAGAAATTGTTCGTGCTAGGCCGGACTTCTCGCGGCGGACTGGTGCGCTACGACTCGAAGGCGGGCCAATTCGTGCCCTTCCTCTCCGGCATCTCGGCGGAATATGTCGCCTTCTCCAAGGACGGCCAATGGGTTGCCTACGTCACGTATCCCGAAGGCACCCTCTGGCGAAGCAAGCCGGACGGGAGCGAGCGTCTACAACTTTCCTATCCCCCATTGTATTCGGTCTTGCCTCGCTGGTCGCCCGACGGCAAGCAGATCGTTTTCCATGACTCCACTCCGGGGAAGCCCCAAAAGATTTACGCGGTTTCGCCCGAGGGCGGAAGCGCCCAGCAACTGATGCCGGTCGATCCTAAGCCTCAAGTTGACCCGAACTGGTCACCGGACGGTGGCAAGATCGTCTTCGCGGGTCCCTGGGGTGATGCCGATTCAACCATCCGCGTGCTTGATCTGAGCAACCACCAGGTTTCCACGCTGCCCGGGTCCCAAGGACTCTTCTCGCCCCACTGGTCACCGGATGGACGGTACATTGCCGCCCAGCCCATAAATTCGTCGGGCCTCCTCCTTTTCGACTTCCAGGGCGAGAATTGGTCAGAACTCCTGAAGGGACGAGGCATGGCTTTTCCCAACTGGTCAGCGGATGGGCAGTATATCTACCTTTTTCATGGGCCCGACAATCCGGCGGTACTCCGGCTCCGGGTCAGGGACCGCGAGGTGGAGCGCGTCGCCGACCTGAAGGGCCTCCCGATTACCGGCCACTACGGCTTTTGGCTCGGCCTCGCCCCCGATGATTCGCCACTGCTACTCCACGATGCCGGATCCGAGGACATCTACGCCCTCGATTGGAATGCACCGTGATTAACAGTCGGCATAAGGCAGTAAGCACCGGGCAGTGACGGAAACTGCAAGCGATCCTTGGGCTTGTCTCAACCTATCGCACCGCTGAGAAGCCATGCCAAAGGCAAATCCTTAAATAGGGCGACAGGGCGGCCGCCTGGGCGTGGTCTAGAAGGCCGACGCTGCCAGCCTTTAAGTCGGCCGTCCACAGCGCCCGAGACTAGACGCTACGGCGTATCTATCCCAGCGAATGCTTCGCCGGCATACACTTCCTGGTGGTGGACTTTCGGGGAGGCAGGAAGTTGCACTTCAGCTGACGTGAAGCGGACATCCCAGACCGACTCCTCAGTAGCGGCGGAATCTCCTGACTGTCAATTACTTGCGGTGGGACGAGCGAATAAGTTCTTCGGCGAGCAACCGGAGAGTACTTTCCGAGACCGCGACAACACGCGTACTTTGCCAGAGAGGGAAACGAAACGGCCTTTTGCGGGATCTACCTTGGTCGGGGGCCATTTTCCAGGTACCAACGGGCTAATTCTGACTCAGGCAGAACGCGTAGGAATCTGGTTTCAGGGCGAGGCGCCGGTGAAGGCCGCGGCAAGCTGTCGTGGGAAGTGGCGCCCGACTCCAATCTCTCAAATCACCTAGGAGAATATAGCGAAATCTTTACCCTTTTGTGACAAGGGTCCGGGTTGGGCCTCATACACTAGCAATGGGATTTCCATGTTGGGGTTCGGTGGTGGCCTAGAGGGTGGTGATAAAACGGCTCCACCTCGCGCATTGGCCTCGCGATCGGATGATCGCGTGTGGGAGCGGCGGGCTCTAGCCCGGCAATACCGCTTTAGGGGACGCCACCGCTGGCACTTCTTAGCGAGCAGATAGTGCCGCTCGCACAACTGCCTGCGGGAGATCCCCGAGCACGGTCGCAGATTACCCGGCCATGATAAACCTTCACGGAGAGGAGACAAAACCATGAGAAAGAAGACAATCAATGGTGTGTACGGCTCAATCCTGCTGGTTTCGCTTGTGGGACTGGCTCTAGCAATAGACAACCAACACCAACCGATCATTCCCAATCTGCCTGCCAATACAACCTTGTCTGCATTGACTGTTCCAGCTAACGGCGATGTGAACCCCTACGGCGTGGCGTTCGTTCCCATTGATTTCGCCAAAGGCGGATTGCTCAGTCCCGGCGACATCGCGGTTGCGAACTTCAACAACGGCAGCAATGCCCAAGGGACCGGATCCACCATTGTCGATGTCCACCCGGATGGCCAGGTCTCACTCTTCTTCCAGGGAACTTCGGAGTTGGGCCTGACGACCGCGCTCGGTATCCTCCATGGGGGTTCGTGATCGTGGGAAGCTTGCCTTCTCCCACCGGCACCTGTACCCAGGTGGGAATGGAAGAGCAAGGTGTTGAGCAGGGTTCTCTTCTCATCCTGGACCGCGACGGCAACCAGGTGGCCGAGTTGAGCGATGCAGCACTGCTCAATGGTCCCTGGGATTTGACCGTCTACGATGAAGGGGAGAATGTCACGGTGTTCGTTTCCAATGCGCTCAGCGGCACGGTGACGCGTCTGGAGCTTAAGGTTCCCAACGTGGGAAGCAACATCGTCGTCCAAAGCGCCACGCAGATTGCCTCCGGCTACATGCATCGCTGCGACCCGGCAGCGCTGGTGGTGGGACCTACAGGTCTCGCCTATGACGCCGTGAATGACATTCTCTACGTGGCGTCCACCGGCGATAACACGATCTTCGCTATCCCCCAGGCCCGCAGGACTCAGGCCGACGCGGGAATGGGAACTCTAGTCTTCCAGGATGACACCCACCTCCACGGACCGTTAGCCCTGGCGTTAGCGCCCAATGGCGATTTGCTGACGGCCCAAGGTGACGCAGTCAATCCTGACGCTGCCCACCCGAGCGAAATCGTGGAATTCACGCCGGCGGGCCAATTCGTTGCCGAGTTTTCCGTTGACCCGGCTCCAGGGTCAGCTTTCGGGCTCGCTCTAGCAACCTCAGGGAACACGATTCGTTTCGCGGCCGTCGACGATGGCCTTAACGTCCTCGACGTGTGGACGATAAGGTGAAATCAGCCGCGAGCCCACTTGGCAGCCGTCTTGACGCCAGTGAAACGCGACGAGAGCTGCAAACATGAAGTGGCACGCGAGACTTTCAGACTCTCGAAGAAACAAACGCTTGGCGTCAGGTGCGCCAGCTGCTGCTCTCATCCTCTGTGTCTCGCTGATGTGCAGCGGTGGCTCGTTTGCATACTCCGTTGCGGGGAGCGTGAAAAGAAAGAGCAACCTGAGAGCGAGAAGCAGCCGCAGTAGTTCAGTCGCCCACATTGCCTGCCTTGTTTCAGCGAGGCGGGAGGGGGATTTCTCCACGTGACTTTGCGCCAACAAACCTCATGGTTGCTCTTTCTCTATCTATCCGCCGTGGTGGTATGCGCATCGGCTCAGACTGGGAGCACAGACCCAACCGTGGAAACCATCGTTGCGCGCATGACGCGGGCCCGTGCTGAAAACCGGGCCCGCTTCCGTCCTTACATCGTCACGCGCGACTACATGCTATTTGGCAAAGAACGAGACAGAACCAAGTCCCAGGTGATTGCCGATGTAACCTTCGTTCCCCCAAATTCCAAGAAGTACACCATTGAGCAGACCAACGGGAGCGGCCTGGGAGGAATGATTGTTCGCCGAATGCTGGCCAATGAAGCGGAAGTCACGAAGAATTATGCTGCAACCGACTTCTCGCCGGAAAATTATGGATTCCGCTTCATCCGCGAGGAAGACGTGAGTGGCCAACGTTGCTACGTGTTGGAGTTGCTTCCCCGACGCAAAGACATCTATCTGCTCCGCGGGAATGTCTGGGTTGATGCTAACACCTACCTGCCCCACCGCTTCGAGGGTGAGCTGGCAAAGGACCCTTCATGGTGGGTGCGGGATGTGCGCGTTGTGTTTGTTTACGGCAAGGTCAGCGGAATGTGGCTCCAGACGGCCTTGGAAGCTTCGGCCAATGTTCGGATACTTGGGAGTTCCACGATGGTTTCGCACGATGTGCGCTACGAACTCAACGAAGTCGTTATTACCGCGTCGGCGTCGCTCGGCGGCAGTTCCTACCTTCCCCACGTTGTAGGCCCCCCTCACTAACTGGGATGAGTAATTCTTGACAGGCGGGTGAACAGTACTGAACTGTCATTCGACTTACCGCCAGGGTACAAGGAGTGTTCTAGTTGCCTCGCAAAATCAAGTTGGGGGGGATATGGAGGGGGGCACTGTGTTCGTACGAGCGGTCTCCATCAAGGTGAAGCCTAGTCGTGAGGCGGGGCTTGCCAGGATCTTCGAGGAGGAGGTGATCCCGCGGTTTCGACAGCGCAGGTAGCTGTTCGGGGATACATACAGTTGGGTGGGACTGTCTCCCACCGATTCTCCGGTGCTCGTCCGCGACGCCGGTTTTTCCGGGATCTACGCCTTTGACTCGGAAGCGCTATGAAAGCAGGTGCCGGGTGTCGTGGCTCAGGGACAGAATCTGCTTTTGATCTGGTCCGACCTACGCTACAAGGAACTCCTGCGCAGCATGAATTATCTGCCCTAAAGTCGCCCGCGGCTTATGGCTCCCCCATTTCTTACGTGCGTCTCCGGTGCGATTTCGTTCCATACATACGCAGTCGCGGAATCGACTGGCACGCATGACTACAAGGGAGAACAACGCTTCCGAGCACCCTGGCCGGATTGGTCTTGAGAAACAAGCTTCCTGGAGAGTAGGACGGCTGAGCTTTGAAAGCGGACCAGACTCCTATCGGCCTGGCATCAGTAACGAGTAGTCGCCAAGGGTTTACCTGTCGGTCCGCGGTCGGCCAGCGATTGCGGTCGAGTGACGGAGTACTCTCCAGGAACAAATGCGTAAGTCATTTATTTCCTATCATCACTTACGGCGCAGCCCGCCGTCCCCCCCTCTGAAGAAATCCTGCCGCTGGCCGGGTAGCGGCACGCCACTGGGCCCTGTACGACGCCCTCCCCGGAAACTGACCTCCCCGAGGCTCGCCGCCACTTTTAGATTCCCCTGAGGCTGCTGGCCTGTGCAGCTTCGGTTCGAC
>JAIQGB010000254.1 GCA_020072905.1 Terriglobia bacterium
CCTGCGACCTCCTGCGAGTAGAACTTCAGTTGGCCGGCGCCGAGCTCGGGAGGAATGTACGGCCCGCCGAAGGGCCAGCCGTCGCCCAGCAACGTATCGGCCGTCAAGCCAATTCCGGTGCCGTACCTCACCGCCTCTTCAACGAGCCGAAGGAATTCCGGCGAAAGATACGGAGCGTTGCGAATACCTTCCGCGGGATCATCCTCAGCGAGGGGGTAAACCGGAAAGATGCGGAAGCCCCCGATGCCGGCGGCTTTCATGGCGTCGAGATTTTCGCGGATGTCTTGGGTGGAGTACGCGCCCCCAAACCACCACCAGTTGCAGGAGGGGGCGAAGCGGGCGGGAGGATGGCGGAACTCTCCTTCCAGTTCCGATGCCTGTGCCTGCGCTCCGGCACGGGCCGCGAGCGCGAGCAGGGCGAACGTCATGGCGCCGAGAGCAATGACTCGCTTCATCCATGCGGAACTATAGGGTCGCGGGACAACGCTGTCAAACCCAACTTTCGGAATTCGGTGGAAACTCCACCGAGCCATCAGAAGATTCAACTTGTTGATTTACTGTTAGTTAGAAATACGAGGAGCTAGCCGGCGCTCCCGTCCGTTGGGAACTTTCACATCGTCAAGAAAATTTTCTGACGGCGTTACAGCGTCTGTTATGATGATCCGGGAATCCGCCTAGCGTGCAAGCGGGCCCGTCCGCAGCATGGCTTCTTCTCGGGAGTGGGGCGGGGAATCGCGATCGGGGGACGCGCCCGAATCAACCGCTTGATTTCCTTTGGACTGGAAGTGAATTCAGCTCGCCTACAGATCATCAGCGCACTCCTTTTCGCCTCGTTGCACATTCCTGCATTCGGCCTTGCCTCCCTTGCCGAACCGCCGGCCTCAAAGTCGGTCCAATTAGTGCTCGCGCAGGTACCGTCCGATGATGCGGCGTTGCATCTGGCGACGGAAGACCTTGAGAGCGCGCTTCGGTCGAGGGGCTTGGATGTTGTGGTCTCTCGAAGCTGCGAGTCCGGCGGACGCTGCATCGTCCTGAAGGGCACCGGCCAGTTCCACGACGACCGTGAAGTCGCCAGTCAGAGCTTCGCCATCGAGCCGGTCGCCAAGGGCCTGCAAATTTCCTCTCCGGGCATCGGGTTGGTTTACGGGATATTCAAGCTTGCCGAGGCAATCCGTCGCGACGGCGTTGATTGGGATCTGAAACGAAGCGAGACTCCAGCCTTTGCCGAGAGAATATTCTCTTATCAAGGCACGCTCTTCTCCCTGCCGGACGAGGGCTATTACTCTCGGCATACACCGTATGTCAACGAGCCACTGCTGCGGCAACAGGTGGAAGAGGCCAAATCCGCGATGCGGCGACTGCTCCCTTACGCATTCAACACCGTCGCTTTTCTGAACTTGAACGTCGAGGACTATGTCAATTACGAGTTGCTGGGGGACGGGCAGCAGGTTTACGGCGCCGACAGCCTGCACCGGCAGCGCTCGGCGATCTTCTCGAAGGCGCTCTCCGAGTTGGCCGACTATGCGCGCCAGCTCCACATGCAGTTCTTCCTGCAAATCTATGAGTTTTCTCTTCCCGACCACCTCGATGGGCGTCAACTCACGGACGATTCCGACCGCACCTGGGAATTCGTCGATGCCAAGTATCGCGAACTCTTCGAGCGAACGAGCCTGGACGGCATCATCCTCACGCTCACCGAACCGTCGCCGCGCATGGCCTACCGCGGCATCACGCTCTGGAAAACGCCCGAGGGCGCGGGGCGGATGGCGAGCCATTATTACGACACGATTGTGAAAAGGGCAGGGCGCCGGCTGATCGTGCGGATGTGGATGGTCACGGACGACATCGAAGGATTCAGGCGCGTGTTGGCGGGCGCGCCGGAACCCGGAATCATGTTCGACACCAAAAACACCAACGGGGATTTCTTTCTGAGCGTCGGTGAGAATCCGCTGGTCCGCCAAGGCGCCGCGCGACTGCGGCATTTCTCCATCACGTTCGATGTCTTCCGGCAATTCGACGGCTGGGGTGAACTCTTCTTCTACCCCGCCTTCTGGGCGGAGCGTTTCCGCAACGCGCACGAGAACGGATTTGTCGCCGTCGACGCCTGGGGGCCTTGGCTTGCCGGCTGCATTTTCCCCGGGATCTGGGTCGGCAAATACGATGATTACGACTTCCTCCGTCACGGGTTCCGGCCGGCGCTCGCCTCACTCTATTTGTTTTCGCGACTGGCCTGGAACCCGGCGGATTCCGTGGATTCCATCACCAAAGACTGGGCAACGCTCAACTTCGCGAGGGCAAACGCGGAAGCCTTGCGCAAGGCGCTGTCCCTTTCCTACGACCTGTGGAAGACAACCTATCTCAGCGATGATGATCGCGGCACATTCAAGTGGACGATGGTCTTTCAGCCTCCGGACGTGGAGAGCGCGGCGCGTCTTAAGAATCATTCCTTCGCTGAACTGGACAAGTCGAACCGCCGGGCGCGGGCGCTGGCATCGCAGATTCACACGCTGATCTACTCACTCCATTCGCCCGATGTCCAGCAGGCGCAGGCCGTCCGCGAGTTTCGCCGCGCGGCCGACCTGACCCTGCTCTACTTTCGGACTTTCACCCTGTGGCGGGAGCTGTTGTGGTGGGACCAAATGAGCGGAGAGAAAAGGGACGCCACCGCAGAGGCCGCCCTGCGCCGGGCGGCTTCGCAACTCGAAGCGCTGCTGCCGGAATGGCACAAGTATCCCCGGGAATCGAAGGACTGGTTCATCTTCCGATTCGATCCGGAAATGAACGCCGCTCCCGACTGGCTGAGGCGGACGAGTGTGGCGGATACGCTGCGCGAAGTCCGGAAGAAATTGCAGAAATCGAATTAGAGGAGGTCCCGCGTGGCCGCGAAGAAAAAGACCTTCCAGCAAGTGGCGGACCTGGCCAAGGTGAGCTTGGCGACCGTGTCAAGAGTCGCCAATGGCAGCGCACGCGTGAGCCCCGAAATCCAGCAGCGGGTGAAAGAGGCGGCGCAGAAGGTGGGCGTCGACCTCTACCGGCAGGGAAAAGCAAGCGTGATTGCCTTCCTGCTCTGCAACCGCGATCTGTTGCACCCCTTTCACTCCCGCGTCCTGGTGGGTGCGGAGAGTTACTTTGCGGGGCACGGTTACAACATGTTGTTTATGTCTTTTCGCTACCCGCCCAACATTCCCTGGCGCGAAGTGTACCTGCCGCCGATCCTGCAGCGCCGGGACGTTGTCCGGGCGGTCATCGTGGCGGGCGTGAACTCCCAGAATCTCCTCGACGGGCTCGATCACAAAGGGATTCCGTTCGCGATTCTGGGCAACAACGTGGTGGGAACGTGGCGCGCGGAGAAGTATGACGTGGTTTGGTTTGACGATATCCAGGGCGGTTACGAGGCGACCCGCTACCTCCAGTCGCTCGGGCACCGCGACATCTGGTTCGTGGGCAACTGTCGCCTCCCCTGGTTCGCGCGCCGCTACGACGGCTACCGGAAACGGATGGAGGAAGCGGGCCTGACGCCGCGGCAGGCCGGCATCGACTCGGCGAACGAGCAGGAGGTCGGATATCTCGCCACCAAATCCATTCTCGTGCAGGAAAAACCCGTGACGGCCATCTTCACCGGCAGCGATTCCGCCGCGGAGGGAACTTACCGCGCCTTGCGCGATTTCGGCCTGCACGCGCCGGAGGACATCAGCGTCGTGGGCTACAATGACATCGAAGCGCAGATGTTGCACCCCGCGCTGACGACGGTCCGAGTCTTTCCCGAGCAGATTGGCCAGCACCTGGCGGAGGCACTCCTCAATCGGCTGACGCGCGCGGACCTGCCGGCGCAACAGTTCACCATTCCCACCCAGCTCGTCAAACGTGACTCCTGCCGCAGCCTTCTGGCCGCACAGGTTGAGAGGCGTGAGAAAAGGTGAAAGACCCACAGCTCGAACCTGAACAAGAGGCAGGAGGGCGCAGGTATCACCGCCATCTTGACCAGCAGTTCCAGCCGGGGTCGTCAGGCGTGGAAATTCGCCTCGCGAGTGAGTCCCGCAACGCTTGTCAGCCCTTCCTGAACCTGTAAGATCACGGAAGTCGTCAGCGTTCCGTCCGCCGGCAAGGTTGCCGCGGTCTTATTCTGAATGGCCTGCTCGACCTGCTGGGGAAAAGATGTGGACGGTTCGAGGATCGCCAGGTCATGATTCCGCCAGCCGCCGTAACTGGCGAACAACCAGCAAGCGCGGAAGAACTGCGGAGAGAAGACCAACCCCCAGGTCAGACGGTTGACGGTGTCCGTCACCGCGCACCACCCCTCCCGGAAGCCGGTGCCATAGAAGAAATACACCTCGCCCGAAGAGTGTGGGGCGACTTTGCGCAGGTCCACTTTTTGGCCGCTCCGCGTCGCGTGGGGCCACGTGAACGGCGAGGCGACGCCGGCGAGCGTCCCGGCATAGGAAGGATCGAGCTCGACCGACATGGGTGGGAAATCGATCCGGCAATCGGGCGTGACGTTGAAAGCCGGATGAAGTGTGAAGATGAACGGAAAATCCGTCAGGGCGGGATTGTGGAGCGAGTAGGCAACCTCCAAGCGGGGCTCATCGGAGCGCAACGTGACCCGCTTCTGCAAACGCACCGCGCTGATGCGGGCGTCGCATCTCAGGTGGACACTCACGGAGTCGGCATCGCTCTCGGTCGTTGCCTCCCAGGGCAGGCACCAGACTTCGCCGTGGTCAGGGTAGGACTCCCCATTGATCACGCTCGGCGCGGGCGAAGGAAACATCTCTTCCCAGCCTCCACACCAGACATTGTCAAAAACCGCACCAAACGGAGCGCTCTCGGGCGGAATGCGCGGATTGTGCCAGAGCAGCTCGCGGTCGCGAGGTTTGTAGACGACGCTCCAAATCCGCCCGCCGAGCTCGGGGAGAATCATCACGCGGAGGTTCCGATTCTCGAGAATCAGAGCGCGGAAGGGGCGAAAACTCCAGCTTGTCTCGATGATCGGCATAGGGCGTCTGCGGAGTCTGAATCTTGCCAGTGGCCGCTGCCGTGGGAGTGATAGTCGCCAGCAGGTCCTGCTGCGGATCCTCAGTTCTCCACGCTGATATTGGCCACGAATTCCGCCTTGCCGCGGATTCCAAGATTGATGTGGTAAAGCGCGCCGCCAAAATTCCCGGTGTTCGGGTCGTAGCCCGGAGGCATGATCGGCATGGGCTCCGACTTCGCCGCCGAGGTGATGAAAATATCCATCAGGTCGGGCCCGCCGAACGCCAGAGAAGAAGTTTGTTTGGCCGGCGTCTCGATGGTGCGCTCAATCTTTCCGTCGCGGTCATAGCGGACCACCCGGCTCCCGTACCATTCCGCCGACCAAACGAAGTCCTCGGCATCCACGGTAAGGCCGTCGGGCAAGCCGCTTGTCGCCGGCACCTTCACGAACACTCGGCGGTGGCGCGCGTTGCCGGATTTCGGTTCGTAGTCGTAGGCGTAGATAATGCGCGCGGCGGAATCCGTGAAGTACAGCGTCTTCGCGTCCACCGAAAACCCCAGGCCGTTGGCGAGGTGATTCCCTTCATCCAGGACGTGCGCTGTGCCGTCCGTGTCCACCCGGATGAGTTTCCCGAGCGGGTAGTCCTTGCTTGTCGGGTCGTAGAAAACCGAACCCGCGAGCAGGCGCCCCGCCGGGTCGGCGATGCAATCGTTCAGCTGGCACTTGCTGCCCTCGCCCTGCTCGGCCACCAGGCGCGGCTCGCCTGCTCCATCCCAAAGCCAAACGCCGGAACTGTTGGCGACCACAAACCCGCCGGGCCGATTGAATGCCGCGCCGGCAATCTCCCATCCTTCCTTCACGAGCCAATGCTTTCGGCTCATCCAGTCATAGCAGTAGAACTTCTGACCGGTGATGTCTGTCCAGTAGAGACGTCGCGCCGTGACATCCCAGATCGGCCCTTCGCCGCACAGATCACCGTAGTTGGCAAGCACAGAGAGTTCTGGCATGGTTCGGCTCCTTTCGATGACCCGGCTATCCTTTACCACAAGATGCGGCGCCGACACATCATGTTTTGGGGCGTGAAGGCCCCGATCGGCGCGCGGTCAGTGGCCCGCTGTGGACATCCCTCCGTCCACGACTAGCGCCGTCCCCGTGATGAAAGAAGCCGCGTCGGAAGCCAGGAAGAGCGCTGCCTCGGCGATGTCGCGCGGCGTCCCGATGCGGCCCAGCGGGTGCACGGCGAGCATTTGCCGCATCGTCTCCTCGCGGTCTGGAACCGTGTTGAGCCATTCCTCGGTCATGGGGGTGTCGATATAGCCAGGGCAAATCGCATTCACGCGGATCTTCTTCTGGCCCAGGTCGAGCGCCAGCGTGCGCGTGAAGGCAATCAACGCCGCCTTGGACGAATCGTATGCCACTCCGCCTTGGTACGAGACGAATGCCCGCACCGACGAGATGTTGATGATTGCGCCGCCACGCCCCTGCATGCGGGGCACGGCAAACTTGGAGAAAAGAAACGCGCCCTTCAGGTTGACGGCGAGCAGCCGGTCCCAGGACTCAACCTTCATACCGTCAA
>JAIQGB010000255.1 GCA_020072905.1 Terriglobia bacterium
AGGCAATTCTCAGCTCCTCGCGACGAAATTCCTTCGCAAAGCTCTCGAAGCGGCGGAGGAGTTGTTCCAGCGCCGCCTTCGAGACCTTACCGGTGGGCGGCGTGAGTTTTCTCCTGACAGCATGAATCCTGCTCAGCGCTTGCTCGACCCGCCGCGAAGAAAGCTTTCCAGCTTCGAGGCCGTTTTTTACAGCGCGGCAAACGACTTCGCAGGATCTTTCCTGATTTAACACTAGCAGATCACAACCCGCATTGAGTGACTGGACTGCGGCCTCACCGAGGTCGAGAGTGCCGCGCACCGCCTCCGACTCGAGCTCATAGGCCAAGGCGAGTCCGCCATAGCCAAGTTTGATGCGCAGCAGTCCCTCGACCACCTGGGGGGAAAGCGAGGCGGGACGAGGACGATCAAAGTCATAAGCCTTGTAGGCTGCGGGACTGACCAAGACCATGGGAAGTTGCGACAAAAGCCGCCGATACGGGAAGAGGTCCTCACGCCACAACGCGGCCATGGACTTCCCAATGACGGGGATTTCGCGTGAATCGCCCGGCGGAACGCTGCCGAGACCGGGGAAATGCTTGCCGCAGGCCAGGACCTTGTGGCGCTCGAAGCCGCGCAAAAACGCGCCGCCACACTCTGCTACATGGCGAGGGTCCGCGCCGAATGTGCGCGCCCCGAGCGTCTTCCCGGTGAAGGGCATGGCGAGGTCAAGAAGCGGCGCGAAATTCGTGTTGAAACCCAGAAAGCTCAGGGCTTCGCCGAGGAGTTCTCCCAGGCGCTCAACGGTCGAAGGGCCCTTTTGGGCAGCAGCATGGGGTGAGGGCACTGCTGGACAGAACGCGCAAAGGGGGTCGTGGGTCCCGCCCTCTTCCCGGACGGCCAGGAGCGGGAGGTGGGGCAGGGAGGAGGCGATCTTACGCAGCAATTCGCTGGTAGACGCCGCGGAGCTTGGGAGCGGCGCGGCGAGCAGTACGCCTGCCGGTTGCGCGGCGCGCAGGAACCGTTCCCGCGAGGCGGTCCAGCGGTTTTCATCGAGCCTCACCATCAGGAGTTGGCCAAGGATGTCCTGGCGGGAAGACTTCATGATTTGATCTGTTTCTTCAGTTCCGCAAGCAGATTTAGCGCCTCAATCGGCTTCAGGTTGTCGAGGTCGGCCTGCTCGATCGACCGAACGACCTCAGCGTTGAGCGGTGTGAAGATGGTCAACTGCATGGCGCCGGGCTCGTCGGCGGTGCGGCGCGAGGCGAGTTTCTCGCTGAGTGTGTGCTCGCTCTGCTCGTGGCGCGTCAGGATTTCGCGCGCGCGCTCGATGACGGCGGGCGGCAGCCCCGCGAGGCGCGCCACCTCGATGCCGTAGCTTTTGTCGGCGCTACCCGGCTCGACCTTGCGCAGAAAGACGATGTTCGCGCCCGACTCTTTCACCGTCACATGATAGTTCCGCACGCCGGGGAGCAGATCGGCGAGTTCAGTGAGTTCGTGGTAATGCGTGGCGAAGAGCGTTTTTGCCTGCGTGTGCGTCTGCAGGTGCTCGACGACCGCCCAGGCGATGGCGAGCCCGTCGAAAGTTGCCGTGCCGCGCCCCACTTCATCGAGCAGCACCAGGCTGCGCGGCGTGGCCATGTTGAGGATGCCCGCCGCTTCCGTCATTTCCACCATGAAGGTGGAGCGTCCGCGCGCCAGGTTGTCGGAAGCGCCGATGCGCGTGAAGATGCGGTCGAAGATGGGAAGCTTGGCGCGCTCGGCGGGCACGAAGCTGCCCATCTGCGCCATCAGGCTGATGAGCGCGGCCTGCCGGAGGTAGGTGGACTTCCCTCCCATGTTGGGGCCGGTGATGAGCAGGATGCGGTCAGAGGTCGAGTTCAGGTAGAGGTCGTTGGGGACGAACCGTCCCGCCTGCTCGGCCTCGCAGATGCGCTCGACGACGGGATGGCGCCCTTGGGCGAGGACCAGTTCGCCGTCTTCGGAAATTTCCGGGCGGCGATAGTTGCGTCCCGCCGCCAGCCACGCGAAGCAGGCGAGCACATCAAGTTCCGCCAGTGCCTGGGCGGTCTGGCGGATGCGTCGCGACTCGGCGGCCACCTGGCGGCGGAGGCTCATAAAGAGTTCGCGCTCCAGCGCCTGCCTGCGCTCTTCGGCGTCGAGAATCTTCGCTTCGAGTTCTTTGAGCTCTGGCGTGGTGAAGCGCTCGGCGTTGACGAGGGTCTGCTTGCGCTCGTAATCGGCGGGCGCGAGGTGCAGGTTGGGCTTGGAGACCTCGATGTAGTACCCGAAGACGTTGTTGAACCGCACCTTGAGTGAGGCGATGTGGGTCCGTTCGCGCTCGCGGGATTCGATTTGGGCGATCAACTGCTTGCTGTTCTGGCTGAGGCTGCGGAGTTCGTCGAGTTCGGCGTGGTAGCCCGGCCGGATCAGATTGCCCTCCGTGAGCAGCACGGGCGGCTCGGGATGAATGGATTTCTCGAGTAACTCGTGGACGTCGGCGAGTTCGTCGAGCCGCTCGTGGATATTCGCCAGGCGCGACGCGCGCAAGCGCGCGAGGTATTGCTTGAGGAGCGGGACGTGGCAGAGCGATTGTTTCAGAGCGAGTAGGTCGCGGG
The DNA here is from genome assembly GCA_020072905.1 of Terriglobia bacterium. Taxonomy (GTDB): domain Bacteria; phylum Acidobacteriota; class Terriglobia; order UBA7540; family UBA7540; genus JAIQGB01. Next base: position 2,595 of record JAIQGB010000255.1, read on the forward strand.
CGTTGGCCGTCTCAAGCGTCACCTTGCTGAGCAGCCGCTCGAGGTCCTGGATCTTCCCGAGCACGCGGCGCAATTCCTCGCGGGCGATCGTCTCCTCGACAAACTCGCCCACCACTTCCCAGCGGGCGGTGATTTCCCGGGGATCGAGCGAGGGATGGAGCAGCCAGTGCTTGAGCAGGCGTGCGCCGAACGCCGTGACGCACTGGTCGAGTGTCGCAAGCAGCGTCGTGTCGCGGGCGCTGCCGAAGGCCGGCTCGAGCAGCTCCAGATTGCGCAGCGTGGCGGGGTCGAGAATCAGAGAGTCCTGCTGTTCGTAGAAGCGGATGCCGTCGAAATGGGCGAGCGAGCCGCGCTGGGTCTCGCGCACGTAGTGGAGGATGGCGCCGGCAGGAGCGACGGCGAGCGGGCGGTTTTCGAGGCCGTAACCCTCGAGCGTCGCCACGCGGAAATGGTCGCGCAACTGCCGGGCGCCGTATTCGGGGCTGAAGACCCAGTCGTCCAAGCGGGTCTCAGTCAATTCCGGTATCTCAAATTTGAAATTTGAGATTTCCGAGGCAGTTCTTGAGGGTTCGTCGCCGGGTACCAGCAGTTCGCGTGGCCGCAAGCGCTCGACTTCTTCGCGCAGACGCGCACCCGCCTCGGCCCCGGAGAATTCCGTGGCGCGGAAATCGCCGGTGGAAAGGTCCGCGAGCGCCAGGCCCAGAGCGCCGTTCCGTTCCACCATCGCCGCAAGATAATTGTTCTCGCGGGGCTCGAGGAGCTGCGAGTCGATGGCGGTTCCCGGTGTGACGACGCGTGTCACTTCGCGCTTCACGAGCTTCTTGGCGAAGCGCGGGTCCTCCATCTGGTCGCAAACGGCCACGCGGAAGCCTTTGCGGATCAGGCGAGCGATGTAACCCTCCGCGGCGTGGTAAGGGACGCCGCACATGGGCACAGGCTGGCCCTTTTCCTTGTTGCGCGAGGTGAGCGTGATTTGGAGTTCTTTGGCGGCGACGATCGCGTCTTCAAAGAAGAGCTCGTAGAAATCGCCCAGGCGAAAAAACAGCAGCGCGTTCGGGTGACGTTCCTTGATGGCGCTGTACTGGCGCATCAAGGGCGTGGAAAACTCACTCATGGGTTTGGCGGGTTCCGCAGGCCATTATGGTGCGCGGCGGTGGGGTTTGTAAACGGGTTTGTGGAAAATGATCAGCAATCAGCCGTCAGCCATCAGCAAGGTGGAGGGGTGGACCTCGGCTGAGAGCCGACGGCTGATCGCTGACCGCTAGTCGGGCGGCGACGGGAGAACTCGTACATCAGGAAGATGGCGATATTTCTGCGCGTGATCGAGCCCGTAGCCGACCACGAAGACGTCCGGGATGGTGAAACCCACGTAGTCCGCCTGAACGGGCCGGACGCGCCGCGAAGGCTTGTCGAGCAGCGTGACGACCTTCAGGCTGCGCGGCTTGTGCGCCTCGAGCACGCCGCGCAGATACTCAAAGGTCTGGCCCGTGTCGAGGATGTCCTCGACCACCAGCACGTCCAGGCCCTCGACACTCTGGTCAAGGTCTTTGGTGATCTTCACCGCGCCGGAAGGATGCGCGTTGTCCCCGTAGCTTGCGAAGCTCAGGAAATCAACCGTGACCTCGAGGTCGAGTTGCCGGACCAGGTCCGCCAGGAACACCCAGGCGCCTTTCAGGATGCCGATCACGCGCAACGGCCGGCCGCGATAGTCGGCGCTGATCTGGGCGGCCAGCTCGCGCCCGCGGCGCGCGATGGCGTCCGCATCGTAGAGGATCTCGAGTTCAGCGCCGGGCGCAGCCGAATCCATGGGCATTCGCGTTGACGGTGCCGGAGGCATCTGGTAAATTGGTAGTTTGTATTCTGCTCAAAAGGAGAATCTGTGGCAAGTCATAAGTCCGCCCTGAAGCGCATCAAGCAGATCCACAAGCGCACCATCACCAACCGCACGCACACCACGCGGCTGCGGCATCAGATCCGCAAGCTGCGCACCGCCCTGGAGGCCAAAGATAAAGCCGCCGCGCAGGCGCTGCTCAAGCCGACGTTGGCGCTCATCGACCATTCGATCCACAAAGGGATTTTGCCCGCCAACACCGCTGCGCGCTACAAGTCGCGGCTCACCGTCCGGTTCAACGCGCTGACTTAGAGAAGGCGTCAGCTGTCAGCCTTCAGCTACCAGCCGGCAGGCATCGGGAAGAGATCAACCAAGGAGGAGACTACTTTGCCTGCCGGCGTCGCCTCCCGAGAGACCACGTTCAACCCGGTTTGAAATTCATCATGCCCGACGGGTCATTGGCAAGCGGATGGCTTTGGGCTGAAAACTAAGGGCTGGCGGCTGCTCGCTGCATGTGCTTGCAATCGTTCTCAGGCTTCGCCGAGTTGCGCGGGGAGGGTTTCGCCGACGTATTCCGGAGTTTCGGCAGCCTTTCCGACGATGATCTGCCACACCAGGAATTCCAGCAGAATTTTGGAGTCCTTCCACGAGGACTTGATGCCGAGGTCGGCGCGGCGGACCAGCCGCAGCGCCTGGCTCAATTCCTGCCGGGAGTAGTTGCGCAGCGCGCGCGGAGCAATCTCCTGGGCCGAGAACGGATTGGCGAAGCGGCCCCATCCGCCCCGCCCGGCGCCGTATTGTCCCGTCCTTTGGCCAAATCCCGGCTGCGCGCCGGCTTTGAGCGCCTGACGAATCAGATCGCCGATGCACCAGAGCAGCAGCGTCTCCGGCTCCTTGCTGGCCAGCAGGGCACGAAGCTGGGCGAGCGCGTCGGGAAATTTCCGCTCGGCGAGGGCGGCGAGCAGCTTGCCGATTTCGTGCTCTTCGCGGAAGGCCACGAGCAGATCCAGGTCATCGCGCTCGAGCCGCTTTGTCTCCGGCTTAGCCGTCAACAGCTTCTCCATTTCCGTGCGCAGCCAGAGGAGGTTGACGCCCGCCTTGCGCCCCTCCCCGCGCGAGTCGGGGCTGACTTCAAACTTCGCAGCGATTTCCTTGGCAAGTTCCGGGTCGATATCGACGCCGCGTTTCGAAAGGTAACCCTCCAGCCAGTGGGCCGCCTCTCGCGCGACGAGCGGTCGCATCTCGACGACCTGGGCCTTCTTCTCCAGCAACTGGATAAACCGCCGGCGACGGTCGGGCTCGGAAGCGATGAAGACGACGGTGGCAAAGGGGGATGGCCGCTCGAGGTAATTCTCCAACGCGGTATATTCCGCGTCGGAGGCGCGCTTGAAGTCCTCCGTGTCAGAGAAGACGAAGAAGCTGTGGCCGCCCAGCATGGGCATCTGGCTTGCGCCCTCCAGTTCGCGCGCCAGCCTCCCCGGCTCGAACTCAACCTCCGCCAGGCACCATTCGCGTGCCTCGGCAGGCAGTGACGCGGCGATGGCCGAACGGCATTCTTCCTGGAGGAAGCGATCCGGCCCGCGCAGGAAGTATGCGGGACCCGCCTTGCCCTTGCGCAACGTGGCGATGAACTCCGTCGGACCCATGGCGAGTATGCCCCTTGCCCGGCGCATTCGCGGCGCCGGCCCCCGGGGGTCGTCAGAGCGGCAGTTTACTTCGAATTGCCCCGCCTTGGAAAGGAGGCGGTGCGTGAGTCCGTCATCTAAAAATTCTCCAGGATCTCGGTGACCAGGGTGCGCGCCATGTCCCGCGAGAGGCGGTCAAGAGCCGGGTCCTGCTCCTCGAAGAGGGCGGAAGGATTCTGGCTGATCTGGTACTCCTCCCGGAAGATGTAGTTGTGATTGGAGAAGAGCACCTGCTTGGTGTGCTCGTCGATGAGGTCCACCTCCGCGAGCACTTGGACCTGGAGGGTCGTGGCGCGGCCCGTCGAGAGGTCGAAGGCGATGACGCCGGCGCGGATGTCTTTGATCTCGCCCTTCAGGACGGCGTCAGCGCCGGCCGGGTTGGGGGTGATGCGGAACTTGGTGCGCTCGATGAATTCCCGGGTGACCGC
>JAIQGB010000256.1 GCA_020072905.1 Terriglobia bacterium
CGGCACGCTCCTCACCCGCCACCCCGTTCGTCCCGCCCCGGAGGAGACGGTGCGGAATCCGCGCGCCCGCAGCGCGCGGCTCCGCGCGTTCCGGAAGGCGCCATGAAACTCAAGGGCCGGCATGGTGATCGCTTTTGACGAGGCGATGCTCACCGACTACGTACGCCGCGCCGAGGAACTGCAGCGCGCGTTCCCGATTCTCGTTGACCGCTTTCTCGAAAACGCCACCGAGGTGGACGTCGACGCGCTCGCAGATGGGGAAGATGTGGTCGTCGCCGGCATCATGGAACACATCGAAGAAGCCGGCATTCATTCCGGAGACAGTTCCTGCGTGCTGCCCGCCGTGCAGATTCCCGAGGCGCAGCGCCAGACGCTGCGCGAGTTCACGGTTAAGCTGGCGCGGGAACTGAACGTCGTCGGTCTGATGAACGTCCAGTACGCGATCCAGAACGGCAAGGTTTACGTGCTGGAGGTGAACCCGCGCGCTTCGCGGACGGTGCCTTACGTGAGCAAGGCGACGGGCGTGCCGCTGGCAAAAGTCGCGGCGCGGTTGATGGTGGGTCGCAAGCTGCGGGAATTCGGCCTCGCTGAAGAGTTGCCGGTCCAACACTATTTCGTCAAGTCGCCCGTTTTCCCCTTCCAGAAATTTCCCGGTGTGGACACGATCCTGGGACCGGAGATGAAATCCACCGGTGAAGTGATGGGGACCGGCGACACCTTCGGGCTGGCCTTCGCCAAGGCGCAGCTTGCCGCGCACCACCGCATCCCCACTTCCGGCCGCGCGTTTCTCTCCGTCAATGACCATGACAAAGCGGGAGTGGGGGCGATCGCGCGCGATCTTGCCACACAGGGATTCAAACTGGTCGCCACGCGCGGCACCGCCCAGGTCCTGCGCGCGGCGGGGCTCAAGGTCGAAAAGGTTTACAAGGTGAACGAAGGACGGCCAAACGTCGTCGACCTCATCAAGAGCGGCAAGCTCGACCTGATTATCAATACTCCGCTCGGACGCGCTTCGCGCTTCGACGAGAAAGCCATCCGGCGCGCTGCCGTCCAGGGCGGAGTAACCTGCATTACCACGCTTTCGGCGGCGGCGGCCGCGGTCAACGGCATCCGCGCCCAGAAAGAGAAGGGAATCCAGGTCGCGAGCCTGCAGGAACTGCATCAAAAGGTAGCTCTCCGGGACCAGCCGTCAGCGAACAGCCCTTCTGTCTCGCTGCGAGCTGAAAACTGAGAGCAGAAGGCGATATCAAGATGACCCGCAGGGAAATCGTCGCTCGCTTGCAAGGCATCTTTCTCCCCGCCGTCACGCCTTTCGACCGGCGGAAGGATGTGGACCTCGGATTGTTCCGGGAAAACCTCCAGCGATATACCGGCCTGGGGCTGGCCGGGATCGTTATCGCAGGCTCGACCGGCGAAGCGCCGTTCCTCACCGAGCGCGAGCGTCTGCGACTGGTGGAAGTCGCGCGTGCGGTGGTGCGACCGCCGGAATTGCTGATAGCTGGCACGGGCCTCGAAAGCACGCTCTTGACCTTGCGCCTCAGCCGCGAGGCGGTGGCGCGCGGCGCGGATGCCATCCTGATCGTCACCCCCAATTATTACAAATCGCGGATGGACTCCGCTGCGCTTACCACCCATTTCCAGGTGCTGGCCGACGGACTCCGCCGGCCCGTCATCATGTACAACATCCCGCAGTTTACCGGGATTCGCATGGATCCCGAAACCATCGGCCGCCTCTCGCGCTATTCCAACATCGCCGCGCTGAAAGAGAGCTCCGGAGATCTAGCGTATGTGCGAGCCATCCTGCGGCGGGTGCGGCCGGGATTTCCTTTGCTGGTGGGCTCGCCACCCCTTCTGCTGGATGCCCTGCGGGCTGGCGCCGCGGGCGGCGTTCTGGGGCTGGCCGGCTTGGTCCCGGAAATTTGTCTGGCCGTGTACGAGGCGTTCCGCAAACGCCGGATGAAGACCGCGCGAGATTTTCAGCAGCGCCTCACCTTGCTTGCCCGGAAGATCGCGGCACCTTACGGGATCGCCGGGGTCAAGGCAGCGGTAGAGTTCTGCGGCTACGGTGCTGGCCCTCCGCGCGGGCCCCTTCTTCCTCTGAACGCTTCGGGGCGCCGGGCCGTCGCTGCCGCACTGCGTGAGGCGCGCGCCGGTTTGGAATTCTGAACCGCCCGCCTGCTCTCGACATCTAAAGCGGGAAGGGCAAAAGCATCAGTCTTTCGTCCCAGCCGAAGGATGTCTGGTCCCACTGGGCAGGGTAGCAGGGTTGATTTCATGGACTGTCACTGCATCCCGTATACGCGCGTGCCGCACTCGAGCAAACTGCTCCAGGACTATCTCTATCATTTCGACCGCGTGGCAGGCTACTACACCGGCGCGCCGTTTGAGCCCGCGAGCTACCAGTCCCTCGCCGGGAAGTTGCGCGGATTCCTTCCGGAGCGCAAATCCCTCCTCGAAATCCTGAAGCGCCAGAATCGGGCGTTTGGTTGCGGCGAAGCAACGTTCTTGAACATCGATCGTCTGGGCGATCCCGGAGCCTTCGCAGTGGTGACGGGGCAGCAAGTGGGGCTATTCTCCGGACCGGTTTTCACCCTTTACAAGGCGCTTACCGCCGTGCGCTTGGCACAGTCGCTTTCGGAACAAGGCTTGCCCACGGTGCCGGTATTTTGGCTGGCCAGCGAGGACCACGACCTGGACGAGGTGGCGCAAACCACCGTACTCGATGAGGAATACGGTTCCGTTGTGCTGAGTGATTCTGGCGAGCGGCCTTCGCCGCGGTCACCCGTCGGGCTCGTGAAGTTGACAGAGGGAATTGCTGCGACTCTAGACCGCCTGGAGACGGCGCTTCCACCCGGCGACGCGCGGGATGCATTGCTCCAGGATCTCCGCCAATGTTATCAGCCGGGAGCCGGCTGGGGCGCGGCTTTTGGGCGCCTCATGGCGCGACTCTTCAAGCCCTGGGGCGTCGTGCTGGTTGACCCTCTCGACGCGGACATCCAACGCTTGGGTGCGCGAGCCTACGAACTTGCCTTGACGCAGTCCGCGCGTTTGCGCGCCCTCCTCCAGGAACGGTCGGCGGCGCTCGTTCGCGCCGGATACCACGCGCAGGTGCACGTCGCGGACCATTCGACGTTACTGTTCGTCAACCGTGAGGGGAACCGCGTGCCGCTCGATGAGCGGAGCGGGAAGTTTTTCGTGGACGGTGGCGAGGAGGTCAAGGGGGAAGCTCTGAAAGCGGACGCGGCGCAGCAGCCCTTCCGCTTCTCCACCAACGTGCTGTTGCGGCCGATCCTGCAGGACACGCTGCTCCCCACGCTCGCCTATGTCGCCGGGCCATCAGAACTCGCCTACTTGGCACAGGCGCAGGCCCTGTACGAATCGTTCGGCCGTCCGATGCCCGTGGTTTTTCCCCGGGCGGGATTCACCCTCGTCGACCGAAGAACCCAACGGCTTCTCGAGAAATACCAGATATCCGTCGAGGATGTCTGGCAAGGGGAAGAACATCTGGGGCGCAAAATCGCCGCCGCAGGACTTGTGGAGGGATGGTCGGAGCGGTTCGACCAGAGTGAGAGGGAGCTTGCCGCTCTGCTCGAGGGCCTTCGCAAGGATATTGAGACGCTCGACCCTACGTTGCTCGACACGCTCAAGCACGCGGAAGAAAAGATGAAATATCAGTTGGAAAAGGTACGGGGCAAGCTGAGCCGTGCGGCGTTGCAACGCTCGGACCTCCTGGCGCGGCACGAGCAGTCACTTCGGAGGTTCCTGATGCCCGGAAAGGATTTGCAGGAGCGCCAGGTGAGCGGCGTCTACTTCCTCGGCCGCGCCGGCCCCGAGTTGCTCGAGCGCATCCACGCCCAAATCCAGGTTCGATCCTCCGACCACCAGGTGCTGGTCTATTGAGCCGCTTGGCGCGCAGATACTGCTTCGCGTTGAGGCCTCCTCGTTTTCACGGTTGTTCCTGCCACGCCGCCGGGGGCTGCCGGCGCTCTGCTATAATCGGTGCCCGCGGGCGCAGCGAGATCATTTCAACGGCCTTTGATCGGAGATCACCGAAAACCAGGAGCAGCTATGGCTTCGGAAACTGACCAGCACGCCGCCACACAGCGACCGGCAACCCGTGCGCACGCCGTGCAGGTTGAAACGCGGGCACGGGTAGAATTCAAAGATATTACCGGGCTGGTTCAAAAGCTCGTGGGCGACTCCGGCGTGCAGAACGGTCTTTGCCACCTCTTTGTGCCGCACACCACCGCCGGCATCCTCATCAACGAGAACGATGACCCGGCCCTGCAAAAAGACCTGGACAACTTCCTGAAAGGGCTGGCGCCGCACGACGGGGACTACCACCACAATGACGGCAACTGCGACGCGCACCTGAAAGCTGCGGTCATCGGTTGCTCCAAAACCTTGCTGGTGGAGGGCGGACGGCTGGTCCTGGGGCGCTGGCAGGGGGTGTACTTCTGCGAGTTCGATGGGCCGCGGCGCCGCGACCTGCGCATCAAGATTGTGGCGGACTAATTCAAGCGCTTCCTCATGAACACGCTGGGCGTGTACATCCAAATTCCGTTTTGTGAGTCGAAGTGCAGCTTCTGCAACTTCAGCGCCCAGGTCGCGCGGGACGACGTCATCGGGCGATACGCCCAGGCGCTGGAGCAGGAGATCGCCGAGTGGGACAGGCTCGCGACCACCGCGGGAATCGCCTCCGCGACCCTGCGCTTGCCGGTCGATACGGCCTACATCGGCGGTGGGACTCCGCCAATCGTTGGCGCGGAACGGCTGGGGAGAATCGTCGCGAAGCTTTCTGAGCGCTTTGAGTTCTTCTCACCCTGCGAATTCACGCTGGAAGTCACGCCGGGATCGGCGGACGAGGGTTTCCTCAGAGAAGCTCGCAGCTGGGGCGTGAACCGGTTGAGCATCGGGGCGCAATCCTTCAGCGACCGCGAGTTGCGCGCGGTGGGTCGTCTGCATTCCGCCGCGGACACTCACGAAACGGTTGCACGGGCCCGCCGAGCGGGATTCAGCAATATCAGCCTGGACCTCATCGCCAGTTTGCCCGGCCAGACGGAGTCTTCCTGGCAGGAGAGCCTGCGCGCTGTGGAACGTCTCCGACCGGAGCATGTTTCCGTCTACATTTTCGAGGTGGATGAGAAAAGTCGCCTGGGCAACGAAGTTCTCCGTCACGGCGAGCGCTACCACGCCGCCGAAGTCCCAGACGAGAACTTCATGGCCGACGCCTACGAATGGGCGCGAGGGTTTTTGCGCGGCGTCGGCTATCGCCAGTACGAGATTTCGAACTTTGCATTACCCGGCTTCGCATCTCGACATAATCAGAAATACTGGCGGCTCGAACCCTATCTTGGCTTCGGAGCGGGAGCGCATTCTTTTGACGGCGCGCGGCGCTGGGCGAATGAGGTTTCGCCGGAATGTTATGCGCAACGTCTCGCGCGAGGCGAGTCGTCCTTCACGGAAATTCGCCGGCTTACGACCAAGGATCAGATCGAGGAATTCTTCTTTCTCGGGCTTCGCCAAGTGGAAGGAGTCGATCTTGCCGAGGCGCGCCGGCGTTGGGGAGACTCGGCCCTCGGCCGCTGGGAGCCTGTCATCGCAGGACTTGCGGGGCGTGACCTTCTTGTGCGGGAGAACGACCGGGTTCGCCTGGCGGAGCACGCGCTGCTGGTCTCCAACGAAATCTTCCAGGAATTTCTGGTAACAGAGATGGAGGCACAATGAGCGCGACGCCAGCCCCTGGGGGGCCGGTCGAAAAGGTCAACCTGGCGGAAAAGCTGGAACTCCTTCACGAATACTGGAGCCCGAAGATTGTGGGCGAACTGAACGACTCCCATGTGAAGCTCGTCAAGTTCAAAGGCGAGTTTGTCTGGCACTTCCACGAGCGTGAAGATGAACTCTTCCTGGTGCTGAGGGGCCGGCTGCTCATGAAATTCCGCGACCGCGAGGTAAGGATCAAGGAAGGCGAATTCATCATCGTGCCGCGGGGAGTCGAGCACCTGCCGGTTGCGGAGGAGGAAGTCCACGTCGTGCTGCTCGAGCCGAAAACAACCTTGAACACCGGAAACGTTGAGAACGAGCGGACGATCCATCAACTCGAACGGCTTTGAAGCGGGCCGTCGAATTTCTTATGTTGTGCGAGATAAAGCTATGGACCAAGCGATTGTCGATCTGCGAAGCGATACGGTGACGAAGCCCACGCCGGCCATGCGTCGCGCCATGGCCGAGGCGGAAGTGGGTGACGACGTGTACCGCGAGGATCCCACCGTCAACCGACTCCAGGAGCGGGCGGCGGAAGTTTTCCAGCGCGAGGCCGCCTTGTTCGTTCCCTCGGGGACGATGGGCAACCAGGCCGCCATCAAGGTGCACACGCGACCCGGCAGGAAGTGATCTGCGAGCAGCGCGCGCATATTTACAATTACGAGATGGCGATGATGGGCGCATTCTCCGGATGCCTGCCGCGCCCGATCTTCGCGGAAGACGGAATTCTCACC
>JAIQGB010000257.1:0-6496 GCA_020072905.1 Terriglobia bacterium
TATTCGTGCAGGATCACGCTGAGGAGGCCACTATGCACCATCAACCCGCCGGCGGAGCCGTCGTAATCGACAAAACCCAGCTTCTTGAACTTGTTCATGAAATGACTGACCCGCGACCGGGTGGTGCCCACCATTTGCGCCAAGTGTTCCTGATTGACTCTGGGAAGGACACTCTCGGAGTGACCTTCCTTGCCAAAATGCGCCAGCAGTAAGAGAGCCCGGGCCAGACGCTTCTCGCTGGAATTGAAAAGATGGTCGATGAGATCCTCTTCATAGCGGAGACTGCGTGAAAGCAGATGCGTGATGAACATTTCCGAGATGTCGTGCTGTTCGTGGAGCATGCGCGCCATCAGCGGCTTCTCAATCCTCACCAGCGTGCAATCGGTAATCGCGGTCGCCGTGCCGATGCGCAGCAGCCGGCCTGCCAGGCATCCCTCGCCGAGGAACTCACCAGCGCCCTGGATGGCGACGATCGCTTCCTTGCCTTGATTGGAGGTCACCGCCTGCTTCACCTTGCCTCGCCGGATGTAGAATACAGAATCCGCAGGGTCTCCTTGGTTGTAGATGGTGCGGTTTGCGCCGTATTCAATCACGGTCTTCCCGTGGGAGAATCCAGCCAGGAAGGCTTCCCAATCGACTGGCTGAGTCTTGTTATTCGCCGCAACAACCTCAGCCCGGCGTTTCTTATTCGCCATAACAACCTCCCTCTCCTTGCTGGAGGCGGGCCCATGGTACCAAAAGTGATTGGTTTCTGGCGAAGATCTGACACCGCCTCGCCCCAATGCCGTCCAATTGTTTACGAAACTTCCCTCTGTTTGTCACTCGCCAGCCCCTCAGCAATGGCTCGAAAGATCGACCTGGAAACCTCATATATTTCAATGTGAGGAGATCCTTCAACCCTGTGGACGAAGGAGCGAAGCAATTCGCCCTTGCCAGACGTCGAGTTGGAAATCGCACATACCCTAACGTCGGGAGGGCTCCTGAGTAGTTTTGCCAGGGTCGCCAGCACTTTGCATCTTTCGTCGTTATGGCTGATCCTGCTTTCTTTCCTATCCCAGAAACTGATTGCGACTGCTTCAGTTCCATCGGGGACAACGAATGCGATGTGGCCCCGAAAGCCTCGCTTTTTTCGAAGCACCGGGTCAACTTCGTTCTGAAGCATCTGAATAAATTCTGTGACGCTATTCGGCTTGAGCCGCATGGTGATACTACGCGCAAACATGACCTCCGTCTCCTTGCTGAAGGCGGGTCCTTCGAGGGGATTTCCTTTCTTGATTGCCATAACAACCCCCCTCTGCTTGCTAAGGGCGCGCCCGAGGTATCAAAAGCAATCAGTTTTCTGGCCGGGTCTGTCCTGAGGGGCTGAAAAACTTTGCGTCACGATTCGACGTGAGCCGAGTGGCGGAACTGGATGCCGGGGTATTAACTTGGATTTTCAGACCTTCAGCCAAACCCTCCGCTGGCTTACAGGATAAGCTTCGGGGATGGTTTCTGTCTGTCGGCTATCGAACACTGATTTGCAGTTTGATCGGAGGCCTCCTTCAGCCGTTTTTACCTCTCCCGCGGCGACCGAGACGCCCAACCTGCATTCGGAGAATGGACAAACTCCGGCTGTTCACTTAGGTTTGTGAAGGGGGGGTTGGAATAGCAAGCTGGGAAATTCCAAGTAGGGGCGGGTTGCGCTGCACTCGCCGTCGGGATTCGGCACAAGGATGCCGTTGATTATCGGCTTTTCGGCAGCATTTATCTGTCCATCCGGCGGGTTCGCGTCTCGAAAGTCTTTCCTTCACGCAAGGGTCCTTCGCCAAATCTGTCCAATTGGATAGCTTCGTAACACTCGCAGGCACAGCTTTGGAGTTTCGCGCGGCTCAGAATCTGCACTACACCGCGAGTGTGCACAATGATCTGCTTTTTCTGCAAAATAGCGGCTGTCAAGTTTACAGTGGGTCGGTCCGTCCCTAACATCGACGCAAGGAAATCCTGAGTAATGGCGAACTTCGCGGAATCCACTCTGTCCTGAGTGATCAGCAGCCAGCGCGCCAGCCGCTGTTCTATAATGTGAAGCCGGTTACACGCGGCAGTTTGCGCCATTTGCAATCCCTGAACCACTCCATAGCGAGTCAGCATCAGTTGAAACTGAGGAGTAGAACTTAAGAGGCTTTGCAAGGCGCCTGCTCTCATCCTGAATCCATTTCCGCCGATTTGTCCGATCTCGCGCACTTGGCTCTTTTTCATGCCAACCGCCGCCGGTATCCCTGCAAACCCTTCCTTCCCCACCTCACCTACTTCAACAGTTCTTCCATCTTCTGTCTCAACTACAAGCGATACCATGCCCGAATTGGGAAAATACACAAACTCCAGGGGACGGTTCGGTTCGTAAAGGGTGCGATGGTGAGGCAGGTTGAGAAATTCCAGGTGAGGACGGATGGCGCGGTATTCGCTGTCGGGAATCGACAGAAGGAGCTTGTTGCTGACTGGCTTTCCGGCAGGATTGGTCCGTTCGCCCGAATGTGCGATTTGAAAGTCTTTTCTTGCCACAGAACTCCTCCGTTATGCGGGATGCCGTGGTGCTTATTTCGTTCGTAGCCCGGAGACCGTTATTCACCGACATTTGACCTGCACCAGAACTTGCCTGGCGACAGCGACGCTGGGAATCATCGGGCGGCTCCTATATACCAATTTATTCTTTGAGGAATTGCCGTGTCTGTGCAACATCGACCTTTATCTTGGTCAATACTGCTCACTTCAATTGACGTCCCCCTTGAAAACTGATCCGGCAGCGGAGTGAGATTTCCGGCAAAATCCAATATCTTGGAGGAGGGTTCTGCCGATGAAGAAGACGCGATACACGCTAGAACTCATCCTACGAATGCCGCCCAATGAGCAAATCAATACACGAGAGTGTTCCTAAGTGGGCAGACATCTGTCTCCGGCTTCTGTCATGCTGCATCATGGGGAAGTGAGATGACCGTTACACAGGCCAGTCCAACTTCCTTGAAGCTCGCTTTTAGCCGGAAGTTATTTCACTTACGGCCCATCAGAGGAGAAAGTATGAAAACGCACAAACTGTGCTTAACCTTGCTCGCGCTGCTCGTCGTCGGGACCCTCGTAGGGTGCTCAACGTCCACGAAGTCACCCGATGTTTCTGACAGCATCCGCAAATCGCTCGATGAAGCCGGCCTCAAAGATGTCTCCGTAACGCAGAATCGCGACAAGGGCGTAGTGACCCTGGGCGGAAACGTCGCGACTGACAGTGACAAGGCACAAGCTGAATCCATTGCGAAGTCAATCGCAACTGGGCAGGTTGTCGCGAACCAGATTGCTGTAATTCCTCCCGGTGTCGAAAGTGATGCAAAGACGGTAAACTCGGATCTGGACAAGGGGATCGACAACAACTTGCATGCTGCCCTCATCCAGAACAGGCTCCACAAGGGCATCAAATACGACGTCAAGAATGGCGTCGTGACGTTGACCGGCGAAGTTAATTCTCAATCCAAGCGCGCGCAGGTCGAACAAGTGGCGTCAAACGTTCCAAACGTGCGGCAGGTGGTGAACGAGCTGCAAGTTAAAGATCAAAAAGCCAGCTCCACGCCGTAAGAGCCGGGAAACGCGCGCTGGGCCGGATGGCGTTGCGATTTTGTTTGCTCGAGAAGGAGATGCGATGTCATTTGGACTTTACTCCATGGGATTTCTGCTCATGATTGGCGGGCTGATTTACGGCGCCTATTTGCTGCATGTCCCTGCCCACTGGATTGTCGTGGGTGCGATCGTACTCTTGGGCCTGGGGGTTCTAACGGGTGCCAAAGCAACGCGCCAAAAGGATCCGGCGGGATAGCGGTCGTTGTCCCTAAGTCTTTCGGATAGCTCCCGAGAGCAGCGGGGAGCGACGCGCACATTGTCCATTATCTATTCGCCTCATGGCCGCACAGCCGAGAGTGGGGCTATTACCCAAGCGGCGGGCTGGGCCTGGTCTTGGTGATTCTGGTCATCCTGCTGCTCCTGGGTCGGCTTTAGAGGCCATAGGAGCTCTTCTTGAACTCTCCAACACTCCTGACCCCAGGCGTCAATCCTGAGCAACAGTGGCTGAAACAAATTGCGCTGTTCTTAGGCCTCATCTTTGGGACTATCGTTCTGGCGTTTTGTTTCTTTGCCAGTTCGTTGTGCATCACCATAGTCCTGGCGGCATTTCTTGCCATCCTGGCTGACCCCGTGGTTGTGCGAGTGGCGAAGATCGGCCTGGGACGGGTTCTGGCCTCAGGGTTCGTTGTGTTGTGTTTCATGTTTCTCGCCGGGACCTTGACCTATGTCCTCTATAACAGGGCATCTGCTTTTGCAGACGAGTTTCCCAGCTACTCTTCCCGAATTCAACAAGCCTTGGCTCCCCTCATCAGCAAGCTCGATCGTATTCAGAAAAACGCCCAGTCCATAACTCCATTCGTGGAAGGCTCGAAGCACGTGACCGAGGTGACGGTTAGAGCAGTCCCGATGAACTGGCCAAGTTATCTGGTTCGAGGCGTCGGATCGATATCCGGTGTCCTGATCATGGCCGGGGTGCTTCCCTTCCTGGTGTTCTTCATGTTGGCCGGAAAAGATCAGATGTCCGTTCGCCTCACCAACATGTTCCAAGGCAAAATCGACGTTCCCAAGTTTGTCCGTAATCTTGGCAATATGGTCCGCGGATTCTTCCTAGGGAACCTTATAGTCGCATCTATCATGGCCGCAGGCACGTCGCTGGTATTCCTGGTTCTCGGAATGAAAGGCGCCGTAACGCTGGGAATAGTGAGCGCCATTCTAAACCTGATTCCCTTTCTCGGCCTTCTACTGGCCACTGCAGTTCCGTTGGCAGCGGCTCTGCTTCAGTTCAATACTATCGGTCCCTTCATCACGATCGCCATAACGGTCCTTCTCTTTCATTTGATCGCCGCGAACTTCTTGATTCCCAAATTGGTCGGCTCTCGTCTTCTCGTCGGACCGGTGGCGCTGACCATTGGCATGCTGTTCTGGGGCTGGCTGTGGGGAATCATGGGATTACTGTTGGCCGTTCCGCTTACGGCCTTGATCAAGCTGATCGCCGATTCGCGCCCTTCGCTGATTCATCTGTCAAACCTTCTGACCGAAGATCCTCGTCCCATGCCACGATGGGCCCGCATCGGTGAATACACGATTCAGAGAGTGAAGCCTTATTTGAAGGGCCGAACCCCTCTAAAGCCGAGCGGCGATCCACCGCCTTCGAGCTAGACATTGGAACTCTGGAACATTCCGTGGAGGTGGCGAGGTTAACATAATCACTGCAATGCGGAGGTAGGGCAGGCTTGATCGCTGGACAGCGAGCCAAAAAGCCGTCTCGTTTTACCTATCTGCAGTCAAATGATGTTCGTCTCTGACGTCCAAGTACTTTCGGCCGCATACCTCATGGGATTGGCGGCGGCCGCGCCGATGGGCCCGGTCAACATGCTGGCCATCCGCCGCGGCATGATCGGCGGGTGGCGCCGTACCCTTGCCTGCGGAATCGGCTCCGTCGCCGGCGACCTGATCCTCTTCTCCCTGGTCCTCCTCGGCGGTCACTATCTCCTCTCCGACCTGTCCAACCCGACTCTTCGGACCGTCCTCGCGGCCATTGGCGTGATCGTCCTGCTCCCGCTGGGGCTCTACTTTCTTGTCCGCGCTGTCAAGGAACCCCTGCGGGCCTACACCAGAGCTCGTAAACGTTGGGACGAAAGCACCATCCCCACACATCTGGCCAGCGATGTCGCTGCGGGTGCCGCATTGACCATCTTCAACCCCGCCACCATGGTTTATTGGGTCGGCGTCACCTCCAACTGGCTCCCCTTCGCCCATTCCATCTTGGGCTCCAACGCCCCCGGGTGGGGAATCCTGATGGTAGCCGCCGGGCTGATGACTTGGTTCACCACGCTAATCTTCGTCGTTCGCTTCATGCCCCACCGCATCGGCCCGACGTTCTTCCGCTTCGTCAACGCCGCCTTCGGCGTCATTCTCCTCGCCTTCGCCACGTTCTGTGCAACCGTCGTGTCCCGCTATTTCCTCCCCTGAAACGCATCGTTCCCAGCAGTTCATCAGTGCGGGAGGTGCGGGTTTCTGCAATTCCATTCGCGCGCGGAAGTAGGACAGATGGGGCAACCGGGCATCAAACCCCGAAACCATTTTATTCCAGCTATGTGCTTGATTTGTCCACATTGTCCACGGAATGGAGCATTTTCCACGCAGTTACCCACGCCATACCCACAGTCATTCCCCAACGGCTGACACTTTTGCGGGGTGCTAACACTGTCTAGGAAACGGGGTGCCACCCTAAAAACAGGATTTCCAAAGGGCACTGCTTGAGTGTGTCCCTTCCTGGGCATTGCCCGTCCTCCTCACGTGAGATTCCCGAGCACCTTGAGCCCAAGATTGCTCCAGTTTCCCTTGGATCAGTTTCTTCTGGGTCAGGGTGAGGTCGGTAGTTCAACTCTACCCAGGCCCACCACCTAGTTCAAAG
>JAIQGB010000257.1:6538-10375 GCA_020072905.1 Terriglobia bacterium
AGTTCAAAGATTTGGTCAAATGGGCTCCCCCGATTTTCTCAGCTTCCCGTGAATCTTCATAGCCTCTGCGGAGGTATTCCTGTAGACTCCCGGTGTGTTCGATTGATGAGATTGGCCTTTTGGGATGCCGGGGGTGGTGCTCATGAGGACGATGAAAAAACACGGATGGAGGGCGGGACTGCCCCTTTTGTTGGTGATCCTGCTTGCCGCGTGCGCACGCTTTGGTGCCGGGGCAGAGGCGGTCGACCCGTTTGTGCAAATCAAACGCCTGGGCCGCGGAGTGAACATCCTGGGGTACGACCCGATTTGGGATGACTTTCACAAGGCGCGTTTCAAGGAACAACATTTCAAGCTCATCCATGACGCCGGATTCCAGACCGTGCGCATCAACCTGCATGCACTTCAGCGCCTGCGGGCAGCGAACGGCTACAAGCTGGATGAGGCTTGGCTCAAGACACTCGACTGGGCGGTCGGGCGAGCGCTGGAGAATCACCTCATGGTGATCCTGGACCTTCATAACTACGAGGACATTGCCGAAGACCCACAAGGATACAAGCCGCGCTTTCTGGCTTACTGGAAGCAGATGGCCGCGCATTTCCAGGATGCTCCCGACACCGTGCTGTTCGAGCTCCTGAACGAACCGAACCGGAAGCTCACTCCCGAGCTTTGGAGCGAGTTTCTGAGCGAGGTGCTGCCGATCATCCGCGCGACGAACCCGACGCGGATCTTGATTATCGGCCCGCCCTTCTGGAATAGCATCGACCACCTCGATGAACTGGTGCTGCCGGAAGACGATCGGAACATCATCGTGACAGTGCACTATTACGAGCCCATGAGGTTTACCCACCAAGGCGCTCCGTGGGAGAAGGAGACGGCACATCTTTCGGGAGTGACGTGGGGCACCGCGGAAGAGAAAAAGCGGGTGGAGCAGGACTTCGCCCGAGTACAAGACTGGTCGCTTAAACACCACCGTCCCATTCTGCTGGGCGAGTTCGGTGCTTACGAGAAAGCTCCGATGGAGTCGCGAGCGCTCTACATAGCGCACGTGGCCCGCACGGCAGAGTCTCTAGGCTGGGCGTGGACCTACTGGCAGTTCGATTCGGATTTCATCGTCTTTGACATCGATAAGGATCGCTGGGTCGAACCGATCTTCAAGGCCCTTATCCCTCGGTAGAAAGGGATCCGCCCCTCAGTTCACGGTCGTCAACGAGCAGGCCGGAGCATTTTTCAGCCACCGACCGCTAACCAGCGCCCTAACGGGCTGTGCGGTTTTGGCGGCCCATGCCGCCTCCAGACCCTACCGTATCTACCGGCTGGAAGAAGTTCTCCCGCCCGACGAATACGCGGGCTTCGAGTGGGAACTAACCGTGGATTGAAAACTACGCACGGAACCCAGCACGGCCGCGTCGTCGCACAACTCCTTGTAAGCTCGCATAGCTCAGACTCTGGGCTCTGAAATAAAGGCGGCCGAAAGAGTAGAAATTTCCACCCCTCAGAAACCCTCAGTTGTCTTTCCACACAAAACAAAGGGCTTGCTCGCGAAGTCGGGGCGGGGAAGCGTACGTGCAAGAATTACGATGAGGGGTCCCGACCTGTCCGGCAACTCCCGACAGGAGGTTACCATGACGAAGCGAACGGGAATCTCGCTCGGCTACTTCATGTCTGCCGCAGTACTGGCGGCGGTTTTCTGCGCCACTCTCTTGGCAGGAACGAACTGGGTTCTGGGCGAGCTCAAGTTTCAGGGTGCCACCGAGGTTGAGAAAAGCTCCGGCGTATGGATCGACGGCCAGTACGTCGGCTTTCTGAAAGAGCTGAAGGGCTCGAAGAAGATCCTGCTTATGCCGGGCGCGCACGAGGTTGTCGTGCGCCAGGCTGGTTATAGGGACTTCAGCACGACGGCGGACGTCGGTGCGGGGAGGAAGACGGTCGTCTCTGTGCAAATGGAGATCGACCCTCAAGCCAAATACCCGAACGAGACCGCCCAGGTGAAGATCTCGGTTCGGCCCGAGCGCGCGGCGGTCTTCGTGGATGGCCAATTCGTGGGACACGTTGACGAGTTCAACGGTCCGGGGCAAGGGGTTTTGCTGAGCCCCGGCAAACACCGTTTGAAGATCACG
Source organism: Terriglobia bacterium (assembly GCA_020072905.1). GTDB lineage: Bacteria > Acidobacteriota > Terriglobia > UBA7540 > UBA7540 > JAIQGB01. Next base: position 8,656 of record JAIQGB010000257.1, read on the forward strand.
CTGCCGGGATACCAGGACTTCGACACCGAAGTGAGCTTGGTCGCCCATCAGAAATTCCAGGTGAAAACCGATTTGTTCGTTGCCAAGAACCTTCAGAAGGAGCCGCCGATCATTCAGCCCTGAACCTGCACCTTTCAAGGCAACGTTCCGGCAGCAGGTTGCGATCGCCCGCGTGGCGAGTCGTCTTTACCTCACGAAATCGAGGGCATGACGAGTCCGACGCTCGCCCGAGCCCAGGTTTGCCGTTCACCCCGCTGCGGACGCCGCGCACTCAATTATTCCCCCTCTTGACGGCCGGGAATTTCGCCCGCACTATGAACGAAGCGCCCGTGGGCCTGTAGCTCAGCTGGGAGAGCACCTGGTTTGCAACCAGGGGGTCGGGAGTTCGAGCCTCCCCAGGTCCACCAATGCTATCAAGCAATTAGACGCTACTTCTGCTTTTGGGTCTACACTAGTGTAGGCAATTCTGTAGAGGGCCAGTCCTGGCTGGCACCAGCTACACCATCAGTACCGTCATCAAATTTCACGTTCGCATGCAAGCCGTGAACGTATCCCCCAGGTTGCCTCTCAGTCCAAAAGACCTTACTGCCCAGCGTGGAAACACACGCTCGCATGCGTATCCAGTCGAAGGATTGTCTCAATCGAAACAAATACTCTTTGACGCTTTGACGACAAATTCCCAAGGCGTCAGCGAGCGAGTCGGTTGAATGTGCAGTCCTTCTATGGACTGCCATGTCTTCCACCCTAGAACGTAACCTCGGCCCGATCCGCAACTCCTCCGGCTCCTTCAGGCCCTCGAGCAGAATCGCAGCAACATGCCCGTCACGTCGTCTTACGATGAGAGTAGGGAGACCCTTTTTACTCTTGGAGTGCCACTGTAGCGCTCGTACCCTTTCAACGATCTGTTCAGTGAATTTTCTTAAGAGGTATTCGACGCCCAGATCCTCGAACTCTGCTATGACAGATGGCGGTTGCGAGTTCAAGGACAAGACCAGAATTCGCGGGCATTCGAATGCACAGCTTTCGGCCAGCGAACGGATCTCGCGAATGAGCTGAATTATTGGATTCGGTTGGCAACCACTGGTAAGAATGACGACTCTTACCTCGCCTTTCCACTTACCCACTAGGTCCATCACGCCCCTGGGTGACTCCTCTTGATGAACCCGCCAACCCGTGGCCTTCTGCAGGTGCGCCGTAAGAGGCTCAAAAAGGTTCGATGTCTTATCCATCCATACAACCATGATGATTTACGGCTTTGACTTTAAGGTCGTCCCGATCCGCTCCAACTCGCGGGCTGGTTCGTTAGCAGCCCCGGAACCAATTAGCAATACAATCGGGCGTTCTTTTTGAAAACAGCTCCCGGTAGCAACCGGAAAGCTAATCTGCCAGAGTGCTGCCGAATCGGGACTCCCAAGATCGTGTCGCAGTTCCTACAGACTAGCGCATCGTGAAAGGCAAGAGCGCCATCCATCTGGCGCGGGTTTATGGAGAGAGGAAGCGGAATTTTGTGGGCCAGCACTTCCGGGCGCGAGGGTACTTTGTGTCCACGGTGGGCCGGGATGAGGCGGTGGTTCGAGAGTATATCCGCAACCCGGAGCAAGAAGACAAGCGATTGGACCAGATGGGGCTTTGGTAAAAGGCCACCGTCAAGGTGGCCCCAGAAAGACGGGGCCGCGTGAGCGCCCCCGCATAGCCGCTTTGAGCGGCTCACAACCTAAAG
>JAIQGB010000258.1 GCA_020072905.1 Terriglobia bacterium
CATGCGGCAGTATCCCCTCAAGTTACCCGCGCCGACATAAGGACTCTCCCTTCGCGTGGGGCGAGAATGACCTGAGTTTTGACTACCACTTCGGAGCTTGCGGAGAGAGAATACGCGGCGGTCGCCTGCACCAAGATGCTTGCGCGACACTTCAGTCTTGCTCGTCATCGAGGAGGGGCTACTACCATGCCAGGCCGTCGTCTGATCGTGATCGCCATACTCGCCGTGCTTGCCCTCGGGCTTGGGATACTCAGCCTGAGACAGTCGCATGCCCAATCCGCAACGCCCGCTTATCGCCATCCGAATCTACCGATCGAGCAGCGCGTCGCCGACCTGCTCAGCCGGATGACTCTTGAAGAGAAAGTGGCGCAGACGCACGCGCTCTGGCAGGGCAAGAACCACATCATCGACGCGCAGGGAAACTTCTCTCCCGAGAAAGCCCGAGAGGTTCTGAAGGACGGGATCGGTGAGATCACGCGCGCCGGCGAGCAGAAAGGCCCGCGCGACAGCGCCGAGTTCACGAACGCGATTCAGAAGTATCTCGTGGAGCAGACACGCCTGGGCATTGCGGCGATTGATCACGAGGAGAGCCTCCATGGTCTGGTGGCGCCCGGCGCCACGAGTTTTCCGCAGGCGATCGCGCTGGCCAGCACGTGGGACGTGAACCTGGTTGAGAAGGCTTTCGGGGTCGCCGCCCTCGAAGCTCGTTCCCGCGGAGCGCAGCAGGTGCTGACGCCCGTGCTCGATCTGGCACGCGACCCGCGCTGGGGCCGCACGGAGGAGACTTACGGTGAAGATCCCTATCTGGTTTCGCGAATGGGTGTGGCGTGTATTCGGGGTTTCCAGGGCAACGGGCCTAGCCTCGACCGTCAGCAGGTCTTCGCCACCATGAAACACTTTGCCGTGCACGGCCAGCCCGAGGGCGGCGTGAACGTGGCACCGGGAAATTACTCCGAGCGCGTGGTGCGCGAGTTTTTCCTGTTCCCCTTTCAAGCGGCCATCTCGGAGGCGGGTGCCATGAGCGTCATGCCCTCCTACAATGAAGTGGACGGCATCCCATCGCACGGGAACAGATGGTTGCTCCAGCGCGTGTTGCGGGAGGAGTGGGGATTCCAGGGCTTTGTCGTCTCCGACTACGACGGGATTAATCAGCTCGAGACTTTTCACCACGTCGTGGGGAGCAAGGAAGACGCGGCCCGCAAGGCGCTGGAAACGGGCGTGGACATCGAATTGCCTGATATCGACTGCTATGGGACCCTCGTCGAGCAAATTCAGCAGGGCAGGATTTCCGAGGCGACCTTGGATAAAAGCGTAGCGCGGATTCTGCGCGCCAAGTTCCTCGCGGGGCTTTTCGAGGATCCCTACGTTGATGCCGACGAGGCGGTGAAGCTCAACAACAGTCCCGAGCATCAGCAATTGGCGCTGCGCGCGGCGCGGGAAGCGATCGTCCTGCTCAAGAACCAGGGGAACCTCCTGCCGCTGGACCGTAACAAGATCCGCTCCCTCGCTGTCATCGGTCCGAATGCCGCGCCTTGCCGTTTGGGCGGCTATAGCGCGGACCCGGGACACTGCGTCACCGTTCTTGATGGCATCAAGGCCAAGGTCGGTGCCAAGATCAAGGTGAGCTACGCCTTGGGCGCGGCGATCACGGAGAACGACATCGGCTGGAGGGGATGGTACGAGGACAAGGTCGAGCCTCCCGATCCCGCCAAGGATTCCAAGCGCATCGCGGAGGCTGTGGAGATCGCCAAGGCCACCGACGTCGCCGTGCTCGTTCTCGGGGGGAACGAACAGACCTGCCGTGAAGCCTGGGCGGAATCGCATCTCGGTGACCGTGACAGTCTCGACCTCGTCGGCCGGCAAAACGATTTGGTGAAAGCCGTGCTGGAAACAGGCAAGCCCGTCGTCGTGCTCCTAATGGGTGGTAGGCCGCTTTCGGTCAATTACATCGCGGAGAAGGTTCCGGCAATTCTCGAGGGTTGGTATCTCGGCCAGGAAGGGGGCACGGCGGTGGCCGATGTGCTCTTCGGCGACTACAACCCTGCGGGCCGACTGCCCATCACTTTCCCGCGCAGCGTGGGCCAGTTGCCGGACTTCTACAACTACAAACCCTCGGCGCGACGAAGCTACTTGTTCGCCGAGAACGGGCCGCTGTTCGCTTTCGGCTACGGCCTCAGCTACACCACGTTCAAATACCAAAACGTGCGGCTGACACAGGCAAAAATCGGCACGCGCGGGGGGACGAGCGTTAAGGTCGACCTCACGAACACTGGAAAGATGAAAGGCGACGAAGTCGTCGAGATGTATATCCACGACCTCGTCAGTTCCGTCACGCGGCCCGTCAAGGAGCTGAAGGGTTTCCGGCGGATCACGCTCGAGCCCGGCGAGACCATGACCGTCGAGTTCCCGATCACCCCTGAGGCGTTGTCTTTTCTGGATTTGAATATGCAGCGCATTGTTGAACCCGGTGCCTTCGACGTGATGGTGGGTCCGAACTCAACTGACTTGGAGACGGTGCGGCTGCAAGTCGAATAGGGCAAGCGCAATGGCGGCCCGGGATCGCAGAGCCAAAAAGCCTGGCCCTCCTGCTCCCTCCGCTCATTCAAAGATCCCACGAGAACGAGAAGGCTGAACCGCCATAGGCGGGAACGAAGGGCTCGATGTGCAGGCGGTTCCAGGTGGAACTGGGCTTTGCCTCCGCGCTGTGGGCGACGTGACGGCCGATCAGGTATCCGAGCGCTGCACCGACAAACACATCGGAAGGGAAGTGCTGGCGCTCTACAATCCGGGCGACTCCCACCAAGCCGGCAAGGCTGTAGGCCGTCACCGGAACCCAGGGGCGTTCGCGGTAGCGCTCGGCGATCACCGTGGCAAAGGAGAACGCCCCGATTGTGTGTCCCGAGGGGAATGAATTACCGCCCGAGAAGAACTGTCCGTCCGCGTTGTGGTCGCGGGTGGTGCCCCCGGAGAAGGTCGGCCGAGGGCGTTGCGTCGCGCCCTTGAGCGCCTGCACGATGATGACGCTATCCACGACAGCGCGAATGCTCAGGATGCTGGTAGCCTGGGCGTACGGATCCTTGCGAGCCCGCCCGACAAGGTAGAAGGTGCCCGCGATGGCTCCGCCTGTAAGCGGCGTGCCGAGTGCGCTCACGGTCTTGCCGAACTGGTAGCCCGCGCCCGGTGGATTGGCGGAAAGGCCCTGGCCTACGTGACGGTCAACGGCGATCAATCCGGCAGTTGTGCCGAAAAACGCCGCGGCCCAAGGGAGGTCAGCGCGACGGGGCCGAAATGGCCGCAGCCACAGGAAGACCTGGTCGCGGAATATGTCACGCGGCAGGTCTCTGAACAAAGGCGCTTGGGGCTTTGGTGGGTGGAGGGCCGCAGCGTCTGCTGAGCCGGGCTGCGCGATGGTGGGAGGAGGAGCTTTGGTTTGCTTTGCCTCGTCTGCCGCCAGCACCTGGATCGTGGGTTGAAGGAGTGCGAGAAACAGGCAGCCGACGATCCGACATCGGGGTGCAAGGCTCTGCATAATCTCCCGATCTACTTGGCCCCTTAGGCGGCTCGATCGCAAATCCACACCGTTGATAGGGGCAGGGTGTAACCCTTCTCGAATCTGGAAATGCATCAATCGGAGTTTAGTCCCCATTGTTGATCGCAAAAATTGGGCGAGAGGCTGGATGCACGAAATGCCGGCGGGCCGATCCCAGGAGATTCCCATCGTCGCGGGCGCAGCGAATTTCCACTCACCAGGTCCGGTCAATGCCCACCACTTGGATTTGTCCACCCTTCTTGCGCATATAGACTGTGACGGTCTTCTGCTTGTCTGCCGCGCTGAGATCCGCTGCGAAGTATTCGCCCTCCGCAGCCTCCTGCACCGAGCGTGGCAATGGAAATCCCGTTTCACCCGCGAGCGGCGTTTTCTGTTCCGTGTCGTTGTTGAACCGTGACCATTGCACAGCGTAGTCGCGAGGGCCGGAGAGTTTATGTTCCACGGCCAGATCATCAAAGGCCAGGCGGCCGTCGCGGACCTCAAAGCGGTCGAGCGGCAGCACTTTCGCAAAGTATGCCTTCCCGATCTTGTCGCGGCGCTTGATCAGACACTGAACGATCCAGTCCTCGGCGCGGCGATCTGTGTACTGACCCGTCTTGACGAGTGCCCGGATCTCCTCGTCGCTAAACGCCATGACCTGCTTCGCCGCCCAGAAAGCATCATCAGGGAGGCAATTATCAAAGGCAGGGGACGGGTAGAACGGGACCCACTTTTCCGGGTCGAAGATATCGGCTTCAAATCGGCCCACGGCTGGGATCTTCGGGTAATGCGCGCGCATCCAGCGGGGAACGTCAAGGCCCAGGCTGAATAGCTGTGCTGCGGCGGAGCTCCACGAAAACCAATATGCGTTGCCTGAGGCCGGGCTATTCGGCCGGTAGCTGTCACTCCCGAGCGTGGCGCCAAAATCGATGAGGTGGTGTTTGACAAACTGGACGCCGTTCTCCTCCACGAGCATGTCCAGGGTGTTGATTGCCCGGGAATCGTCATGGCCCAGCCACGCGCAGAATACCCGTAGCCCTCGCAGGTCTCGCCGGTGTTCGTGAGGCACAAAATCGTTGGGATCGTCGGAGCGGGTGCCGTAGTAGCGGAACTCGCCTACGTTCTTCCCTGTGAGGTAGAGGCTGGCCACGCACCGATAGCGGCCGTCGCGCAGCTTCGGGGCTTTGAGAAAGAGTTCGGTCAAGTCGCGCTCCGTCATCGGCCGGAGTTTGCCGACCTTGGTTTTGACATTGGCCGTGGGGGCGATGTGAAGCTGGCGGCGAGAGAAGGTGAAGATGTAATTCTCCGGAACGTTGTAGCCCAGGGCGTAGAAAAACTTGCTGACGATCACATCGGCGCTCGTGGCCATCTCGGGGTTCTGCAAGGGATCGAACTTGACGTTGTAGCGGCGGCCGCGCGCGTCTTCCATCACAAAACCGGGAGTTACACCTTCGGTCTTGGCGGAGACGACGGTCAGCGGCCCGCCGGCGTCCGGAGCGTTTTGGTCTCCTGGCCCGCGCACGAGTTCTTCGATCGAAAGCCGTTTCTTGTAGTGGCGGTTTGTGAACCAAGCATTGTCGGCTACCTCGCCGAGTGTATTCACGGCGCGGGCGGGGACCGCCTTTTGTTTGGTCGTCCTCTCGCCGCGTTTGGAGAGGGTGTTGGAGAAGAGGTCGTAGGCGTCGCTGATGCGGCGTTCCGCGACCTTGTCGGCACGGAGGGGTGGGGGTTCTTGCTTGAGCGGGTCGTCTTCGTAGAACTTCCGGGCCGTCATGCTCAGGGCGAGGAAGGGAACCAGCAGCAAAGTGAATCCCACCGCTCTGGGGATCGGCGATTGTTGGGGCTTCATGGCTTTGTCTTCCTTCCTTACATCTACTGAAAACGCGAAGAGCGAATCCTCTCACCCCCGAAGACGTTGTTGAACTTGAACCAGATCTGAAAACCTTCGTGACTAAAGGCAGTATCAATGCGCAAGAAAACGTTGTTCCGGACATTGAAGCGGAAGCCGAAGCCGAAATCCGCTTCCATGTTGCGGAAGTTCAAGTCGGCGTGACGGGCGAAGACCTTGCCACCGTCCGCGAAGAGCGCCATATCGAGGCCGCTGAAGACCTCCCAGCGATACTCGCCATTCACCACGAGCAGGTTGTTGTCGTAGAAGCGAAAGGGCCGGAAGCCGCGCAGATCCTCGCCGCCGCCGAGCGTCGGCTGCAAGTAGAAGGGTACGGCGGTGTTGTTGTCCGGGTAAGTGAGCACGGCGCGGCCGTGCAGCGCCAACACGCGGCGCTTATTGAAGAAGGGAATGTACTGCGCAAGCTCGACGTTGAGCCGGCGGAACTCATAGACCAGGCCGGGCCGTGGTCGGTATCGGTCGTACTGCACAAGGTAGTCTCCGCCGCTGCGCGGGCCGCCGGGATTGTCCCGATAGTCGAATCGCGCGAAAGTCCCGAGGCGGAGGAAATCGGGTCGCGCGTCGAGGCCAACGGCTTCCGCCGGCGTGAAGACCTGGTCGGTTGACGCAAACCGCAGGTCCTTTCCGGGGCCCAATGTCGTCCATAAGTAGCTGCTTGAAACGCCCAGCCTCAGGTACTTGATGGGCTGAACCCCGAACATGCCATCCAAGGATGTGTCGATGATCCGGAAATTTGTGCGCGAACTCCGCTTCGAATCAGGGCCCGAGCCGTAGTAATTGATGCCGGGGTAATCGTGGTGGACCCCGAAGAGCTCGAAGAAAAGCTTGTTTCTGGCAAAATGGGGCGCGCTGAATTGCAGGTCGTAACGCTGGTAGCCCTTAATCGAAGCCTGCGCGGCGGAGCGGAAGAGGAGATTCCCGTCAGCCAGGTCGTCGCGGTAGTATTCCGGCCCCAGCGCAAATCCTCCACCCTGCACCAGCCCTCCGAGCTTGAGGCGGAAGCCCCCAATGCCGGCGCTCACACGTTCCAGGAGCTTCTCTTCTCGGGGAAGGCCCATGCTGCAAGAAGCGCAAGCACAAACTTTGATGCGCCCGCGCGCTGAATGCGGCGCAGAGAAAGGGAATGGCCCGTCTTTCTGCTTTGATCACGAAGGCGATTTAACATGATCTTGACTCCTTCGGGGTCATCGGTCAGAGACGTCCAGTGTTCTGCAAACTGCCGGGAAACGTGCGCACGCTTTCCTCCGGGCAGATCAGAATTGGCCAAGTCGGACACACCTCACGCCGCGAGTTCACCCCGCTGTCCCCGGCTTGTTTGCTGTTAGACGGTTCATCGCCGTCTTCCTCGGAAGAATAGAGATCGTGATCGTTGGGGCAATTCTCCTACCATGATCGGAGCGTGTCAAGTAAAAGCAATGGCCCATCGGTAACGCATTAAAGGTGGGAGCTTTCGCCGTCGGTGGCAAAGGGGCATCTTTAACCGGCTCTCGTTGTGGACTGTCGGGGCCGGATGTCAGTGCCGTGAAATTCCTTGGGTTTTGTCGGCGGCTGCTGCGGAGCAACTGATCCTCTATCGCCTTCCTTCCAGGCGAATTCCCGGCCGGGGACAGACTGGCGCATGAATTGCTAAGCACTGGTGGCGAACGGCAGCGCGAAGCTGTTGCTCCGCGGCCGATTAGTAACGTATGATGAGCGCAGAGTAGGCCTGAGGTGTCGTCTCGTATGTTCGCACCGAGGAGCTGACCGCACAATAACGCAGGGTGCTTGCGCCATGGCTTGATCCCCCGGGCTGAGCGGTTTATCAGATGATGGTGATCTGGTCCGCGCGGATCACCTGTCCAGTAGGCAAGGCGATGGACCGAGTTCGCTCCTTCCTGAATCTGCAACGTGGTGAGGAGAGGTCCGTTTTCCTCCTCTTCTCATATCTCACCCTCATCATGACGGCCTATATCATCACCAAGGCGGTCCGGGACGGCCTCTTCCTGCAAAAGTTCAGCGCGTACATGCTGCCCTGGGTCTACCTCGGCATCGCGGCGATCATTGGTTTCGTCGTCTCGATCTACGTCAAGCTCTCGGCGCGGATTGGTCAGACCGCGGTGATTGTAGGAAGCCTGTTGTTTTTTATCGGCAACCTCCTGCTCCTGTGGTGGGGTGTGCGCAAGCAGTGGACGCCCACCACCTGGATCTTCTATGTCTGGACGAGCATGTTCGGAATCATCGTCGTCACGCAGGTCTGGACGGTGGCCAACCAAGTCTTGGATCTGCGCCAAGCCAAACGGTTGTTTCCTCTGATCTCGAGTGGCGCCATCCTGGGAAGCGCCCTCGGGGGGTTCACGGCTGCACGGCTTGCCAAGGTAAAGTCCGTCGGCACCGACAACCTTATGCTGGTTCTCATCCCCCTGCTGCTTCTGGCGGGGATCGTCGCCCAGATGCTCCTCGCCCGTCACAGCCACTCTCGGGCGCCGCAGGGGAAAAGGCAAAAACAGATTGACTTCAAGACGGCCCTCAAAACCATCAAGGATTCCCCGTATCTGAAACTGATTGTGGTGTTGCTGGCGCTCTCCAACATCGTGACGCTGGTGGTCGGAATCCAGTTCGCCGACGTCGTCAAACACGCCTTTTCCGCCAAGAACCAAATCACTTCGTTCATGGGGTCTTTCACCGCCTACTTCAGCCTTTTCTCCTTCCTCCTCCAGGTGCTGGCAGGCTCGCGGTTGGTCGAGAAGTTCGGCGTCCGATGGATCATTTTGGTGCTGCCGCTGGCTCTTACGGGAGGAACGCTGGTCCTGCTTGCCTTTCCGCTGGCGCTCTGGGCCGGGATGGTGCTCAAAGGCAGCGACCATACTCTCCGCTATTCGATTGACCGGGCCACCACGGAGTTGCTTTATCTTCCCTTGCCGCAATCCACCAAAGCGGAAGTCAAAGCGGTCACGGATATGGTGGGGCAGCGTCTCGCGGATGGAGTGGGCGCGCTCATCGTGCTTTTTGTGACTCTGGTCCTGAAAGGCGGGCAGGTGAGTCTGTGCATTCTGGACTTAATCCTGCTCGCGACCTGGCTGGGGATTGCGTTTCGCACGCGACGGGAGTACGTCCGGGTTCTGTGGGGCGTGTTGCTGGAGGGGCGTGACCTCGGGAAAGAGGTGATCGGGAGCATCGTCGATCGGAATTCCCTTCCCAGCATCAAGACCTTGCTGGCCGCCAAGGACGAGGATGTCGTGCTCCGCGGCATGGAGTTGGCGGTGGGCGCCGGCCACCGGGAATGGATTCCGCGCGAGTTGATTTCAGATTCCTCCACCCGTGTACGTTTGAAGGCCATGGAGATTGTTCCTCTGAGCGAGCGCGAATTGCTCGAACGCGTCCAGAACGATAGCAATCCGTTGGTGCGTGCCAGTGCCATTGTCCGCGCGGCCCAACAGACGAGTGTGGTGGGCCGACGTGAGGCAGCTCTCACGCAGTATCTTCAGTCCACTGACCTGCGGGTCCGGCTATCGGCCCTGACGGCATTGGCGCGGCAGCGCGAACCCGTGACACCCGGTACCCTCAAGAAAGCTCTGGACCAGATCGTGGCTGAACTGCAGCCTGATTCCGGCGGGTGGAAGGACGTGGCCGAGGCTCTGGGCGAGGTTTCCCATCCCGAGGCCGCAGAGCTGCATCTTCGCCTGCTTCAGCATCCCAACCCGAAAGTGAAGAAGCAGGCAATCCTCAGCGCTGGGCAAGCGGGTCGCCGGGAATTAGTCCCCTTTCTGATTCCGCTGCTGAGCGACGCGGAGTGGGCGCCCGACGCAAGACTGACGCTGCGCGAGTATGGGTACCGGATCCTCGGGTCCTTGGCGGACAGGCTTCGAGACCCCACCGAGGATATCGAAATCCGGCGCAACATCCCGCTTGTCCTCGCCTACATTCCCGACCAGCCCGCGGTGGACATCCTGCTGGATGCGATGGGTGATTACGACGGAGTGGTTCGCTACCGCTCGATTCGCGCCCTGGGGAAACTGCGGCTCGTTGACCCCTCGCTTCACTTCGATCCTGAGAGGGTTGTCACGTGCGTCCGGGATGATGGCAAAAAGACCTTGGGGTTTCGGCAGGCGCAGGCCTCCCTGTATCCGCAGGATGGGAGCAAGGATTTGCTCCTTCAGCTTCTCAAAGACAAGTTTGAGCGAGGGAAGGACCGGGTCTTTCGCTTGCTGGCGCTGCTCCTGCCCCCGCGAGCGGCGATGGGCTCCATTCTGGTGATCCGCGCGGGCGATCGGCTGGCCACAGCCAAAGTCATAGAGTTGTTAGACAACCTTCTGCCCGGCAAGCTCAAAGATGTCGTTCTGCCGCTCATTGAGCCTAGCGCACGCTGGCTGAAGTCGGATCGGACGCGGCAACAAATCCTAGCGGCTTTTTTGAGTGATCCCGACCCCATCCTACGGGAGTGCGCTGCCGACGCGCTGAGGAAAAAGCGCTGGCCGGAGGTTACGGGCTTGGAGCCGTTGCTCGCCCGAGTCGAGGAGGGAATACGTCATGGGCGATGAAATCCGCTATTTTCCGGCCGGTTCAGGAAGGACGCAGGGCCCGCCGGGCTTGAGCATGCTGAGGAAGGCCGAGTTCATCCGAGGGGTCGAGATCTTCTCCCAGGCGACGGTGGAGGAGCTTTATCGCCTCGCGGACTTTGCGCGGGTTGTCGAATTTGCTTCCCCGGGCGTGATCTTCGGCGAAAACGACTTGGGCGATAGTTTCTACGTGCTGGTCGAGGGCAGCGTCGAACTGGCCTCCGAAGCGAAGAAGACGCGAGAGGTGGCGGGTGCCGGCGAGGCCATCGGACTGTATTCCGTTCTGACTCGTGAGCGTCGTTGTGCGACTGCGACGGCGCTGGAGCCAACGACAGCCCTCGCCATTGCGGCGGAAGACCTGTACACAGTTCTCTCCAACAACGCGGAAATCCTGGTGAGCATATTCAAACATTTCGCAAAGAAGCTGGACATGGGGGCGCGCGGTTGAATCGGGCACTTGGCATGCGGCGGGGGTACCGCGGCTTGAAACACCAACTCTACGATTTCGCGAAGAGGCGCGGTTTGGCAAGCAGCCTGCACGCGGGAGGGGAGCGGCCCGGGGATTGACTTTACAACGGTACCCCCGAGAGGTTGCATCCGGGTTAACGGAAGAGGGATAATCCCCCGACCACGATATACCCAGCCGCCGGGAGGGCCTTGTGTTGGACGAAGAAGACCGGCCTTCTCATCCCATCTGATAAACGCGGTTACCGGAAAAGTGGTTTCAGGCGTCCAGATGGAACGGAATATGGAGATTCATACTTAGTCGTGGAATTTCGAAGCTAGCGCCCAGCCATCTTCTGTGCCATGTGCATCACGAGCTTGCGGTTGGCTTTGACTGAAATTGTCACAGAGACGGGCTGGATGAAAGGGACAGTACAGAGAGCCTTTTACGGCCAGAAAGTCTCCGCTGGTTCGCCAAAAACGTCTAGCGTGAATTTGAACATGCAGTCGCGAATCTCCGCAGCAATTTTATGACGGAAATCTAGGCGGGCTGGAGAGCCGTCGCGATCTCGCGAATTTCACGCAGCGGAAATTCCTGTTCGCTTTCCGTGAGCACTTGAATGCAAACATGGTCAGCGCCAGCAGAGCGGTGTTCGTCAACGCGGCTAAGCACTGTTTTCACGTCTCCCCAGGCAATCACGGCATCAATCAACCCGTCGCTGCCTCCGTTAGCGAAATCGGCTTTGCTGAATCCGAGCCGCAAAAAGTTATTCGTGTAATTAGGAAGAGTCAGGTAGATTGCAAGGAATTTTCTCGCAATGGCGCGTGCATTAGCTGCGTTTGTTTCGAGGATGACCGCTTGCTCCGGACACAAAAGAGGGCCTGCACCCAGCAGCTCGCGAGCCTGGGCCGTGTGCCTTGGAGTTGTATTGTATGGATGTGCGCCGTCAGCGCGCTCTGCGGCGAGTCGCAACATTTGAGGCCCGAGGGCGGCCAAGACCCTCAGCGGCTTGAGGGCCGGCGGAGCAGCACGGTAAGGAGCGCGATCCATCGCATCTAGGTAGCCGCGCATCGTAGCGACCGGTTTGTCGTAGCGATGACCCCGGAGTTGTTCCACTAATGGAACGTGGCTCACACCAAGGCCGAGGAGGAAGCGATCGGGGTAGAACTCTGCCAACGTCTTTTGCGCGGCAGCCATCGTAACGGGATCCCTCCCATAGATATTCGCGATTCCTGTAGCGATCACGATGCGACGGGTTCCCGCCAAGAGCAACCCGGCGAGGGTCAATGCTTCACGTCCGAATGCTTCTCCGAACCAAAGTGCTCCGAAGCCCAGGGCTTCTATTTCGGCGGCAATCTCCTGAGCGCGGGCTCCGGGAAGTGAATCAAACTGATTCGTCCAAATTCCAGTTGTTCCAAGTTGTAAAGCGCGCTGACCCACGACTTCCCCCCGTCCGCAAGAGCTGGCTATTGGGATGAATTGAACGATGCGGTGGTTACGTACCGGCTGCTAGGCTACCCAAAATCCACATCTCCGGTAACGCGACTACACAGGCAAGTGGACTGAGACAGTCGCGATTTCGGACAATGGACCTTCTGACCCTGATTACTGTCGCGGTAGGGACGACCATCACGGATCGCCCCCCGCACAGATCCGTACGAGCGCGTCTACGCATACGGCTCTTACGAAGGATGAGTGGCGTA
>JAIQGB010000259.1 GCA_020072905.1 Terriglobia bacterium
TACCCCATCAACTTCGACATCGAGGACTGGCAAAGCCTGTGGGATGAGCTGAAGAACGTTGTGATCTTTTGGATCGAGCAAGGAGTCCGAATCTTTCGAGTGGACAATCCTCATACCAAGCCTCTCGCCTTCTGGGAGTGGCTGATCCGTGAAGTGAGGAGGGACCATCCCGAAGTGATCTTTCTTTCCGAGGCTTTCACCCGGCCCCAGCTCATGTACCGTCTGGCCAAGCTGGGATTCACCCAGTCCTATACGTACTTCGCCTGGCGGAACACCCGGTGGGAATTGGTCCAGTACTTCACCGAACTGGCCCAGAGCGAGGTCCGGGAATTCCTTCGTCCCAACTTGTGGCCGAATACGCCCGATATTCTCACCGAGTACCTCCAGTTCGGAGGGCGTCCGGCCTTCATGGCGAGGCTCGTCCTGGCGGCCACCCTGGGAGCCAACTACGGGATCTACGGCCCCGCCTTCGAGCTTGGCGAGAACCGGCCTCGGACCCCCGGGAGCGAGGAGTATCTGGACGCGGAGAAGTACGAAATCAGGGCCTGGGACATCACGCGGCCGGAAAGCCTCCGGGACCTGATCACCCGCATCAACCTCATTCGGCGGGAAAATCCCGCGCTGCAGCGAGACCAGGGCCTGCGCTTTCATCACGTGGACAACGATCAGTTGATCGCCTATTCCAAGGCGACAGAAGATCTTTCCAACGTCATTCTCGCCGTCGTCAACCTGGACCCCCATCACACGCAGTCCGGCTGGCTGGAACTCCCTCTCGAGGAGCTGCAGATTGATCCCCATCAGCCTTACCAAGTTCATGACCTGCTTTGTGACACCCGCTACGTCTGGAACGGCCCGCGGAACTATGTGGAGTTGAACCCGCGGAATGTGCCGAGCCACATTTTCTTGGTCCGTCGCCGCGCGCGATCAGAAAAGGATTTCGACTACTACTTGTAGCCCAGGAGAGACCACCCCTATGCCAGACGCCGGTAAGAGCGAGAAGCCCTATGCTCCCCGCCCCCTGTGGTACAAGGACGCGATCATTTACGAGCTTCACGTCCGGGCGTTTTGCGACGGCACGGGCGACGGCATCGGAGATTTCCGGGGGCTGATTCACAAGCTGGACTATATTCAGGACCTCGGCGTCACGGCCATCTGGCTGTTGCCTTTTTATCCCTCCCCCCTGAAAGATGACGGCTACGACATCGCCGATTACACCAGCATTCATCCCTCTTACGGCACGCTCGAGGATTTCCGAACGTTTTTGGAGGAAGCGCATCGGAGGGGACTCCATGTCATCACTGAGCTGGTGCTGAACCACACGTCCGACCAGCATCCCTGGTTTCAGGAAGCGCGAAGTTCCCGTAATAATCCCCGTCGCGATTGGTACGTCTGGAACGACACGGACGATCGCTACCGGGGTGCTCGCATCATCTTCGTGGACACGGAGAAATCCAATTGGACCTGGGATCCTCTCTCCAAATCCTATTACTGGCACCGATTCTTCAGCCATCAGCCCGACCTCAATTTCGACAATCCTCAGGTTCGCGAAGCCATCTCGGACGTCATCAAGTTCTGGATGGAGATGGGCGTCGACGGCATGAGGTTGGACGCCGTCCCCTACCTGGTCGAGCGCGAAGGCACCTCCTGCGAGAATCTGCCTGAAACTCATGAGGTGCTGAAGTTCCTGCGCCGGAAGCTCGACGAGCAGTTCCCGGCCGGCATGTTTCTGGCGGAAGCCAACCAGTGGCCCGCGGATGTCCGCCCTTACTTTGGCGACGGCGACGAGTGCCATATGGCTTTCCATTTCCCGCTCATGCCCCGGATCTTCATGGCCATCCGGCTCGAGGACCGCAAGCCCATCGTCGAAATCCTGCAGCAGACTCCCGAGATTCCGGAAACCTGCCAGTGGGCGATCTTTCTGCGCAACCACGATGAACTGACTCTGGAGATGGTCAGCGATGAAGAGCGTGACTACATGTACGACGAGTACGCAAAAGACCGGGCGATGCGAATCAACGTTGGCATCCGAAGGCGGCTCGCCCCCATGTTGGAAAACGATCGCAGGAAGATCGAATTGATGAACGGGCTCCTGATGTCCTTACCGGGCACGCCGGCGATTTATTACGGCGACGAGATCGGCATGGGCGACAACATCTATCTCGGCGACCGTAACGGAGTCCGCACCCCGATGCAGTGGAGCGGCGGTTGGACAGGAGGATTCTCGCTGGCGGACCCCGAAAGGCTTTATTCCCCGGTGGTTTCGAACGTACAATACTGCCCCCAAGCGGTCAACGTCCAATCCGCATCACGTTCTCCACATTCGCTCCTCTCCTGGATGAAGCTTCTCATCCGTGTGCGGAAATCAACGCGGGTCTTCGGCCGGGGTTCGATCGAGTTTCTCAGTCCGGCCAACCACCGGGTTCTGGCCTTTGTCCGCCGGCTGGGAAACGAAACCATCCTCGTCGTGAACAACCTCTCGAGTTCCGCGCAGGCCGTGGAGCTCGATCTGAGGAATTTCAAGGGCGCAATTCCCGTCGAAATGTCGGGCGGCAATATCTTCCCCAGAATCGGTGAGTTGCCGTACCTTCTGACTCTGGGTGCATATCAATTCTTCTGGTTCAAGTTGCGCCGTATCTGACCCCCTCGTACGCTGAGGAGTTGGCCGCTGACAACGCAGGCGCTGGATTGGAAAGGTGAACACGGTGAGTCCCGGAGAGGAAAAACCTATTGAAGGCAGCCTCCTGGCCGACGAGTTCATCCGCGAACTGGTTGCCGTAGGCGAGGTGGACCTGCTGGTCGGTGTCCCCACGCTGAATGACGCCAAGACCGTCGGCCACGTCGTGCAGGCTGCTCAGATTGGATTCGCCAAACACTTCCCTCGCGAGCGCACCGTCCTGGTCAACGCCGACGGCGGATCCCGGGATGGTACCCCGGAAGTCTTCATGAGCGTCGCGGTGGATGCCCCCCATCGGCTCCTGGCTTCCCAACCGCTCCGCACGATGCATCGCGTCAGCACCCGGCATCAAGGCTCGCCCGGGGCGGCCGCCGCCTTGCGCACCATCATCGCCGCTGCGGATCTGCTGCGTGCCAAGGCGTGCGCGATTGTTTCTCCCGACCTGGCCAGCATCAACCCCGCCTGGATCGACAACCTCCTCCGTCCCATCCACAAGGAAGGCTTCGATCTCGTGACCCCGCTCTACTACCGCCACAAATTCGACGGCCTGCTGGTCAGCAATTTTCTCTATCCCCTGGTCCGGGCAGCGTGCGGGCAGCGGCTGCGCGAGCCGCTGGCAACGGAGTTTGCGTTTTCGGGACGCCTGGCAGGTCACCTTCTTGAACAGGGATTTTGGCGGGAAGCCGAAGACGTATCGAGCCCCGAAATCTGGATTACCACTCTTGCCCTCCTGGGCGATTTTCGCGTGTGCCAATCCTTCCTGGGACCGAAGGTCCATGGCGCAAAAGATGCGCGCCAAGACCTTGTGGGCACGCTCCGACGGGCTGTCGGGACGCTTTTCCGTTGCCTGGAAGCCCAGGAATCCCAATGGTCTTCGAAGACCGGGTCCGAAGCCGTTCCCACCTTCGGGTTTCCCTACGAGGTCGCGCTAGAGCGTGTGCGCTTCAACCGCAAACGCCTGTTGCAGATGTTCCGGACCGGCGTCACGGAGTTGGGTTCCATTTTGCAGGCCATTCTGGCGGAGGGAACCCTGCACGAAATTCAGGAGATCGCTAAGCTCGCCGACGACGAATTTCTCTACTCGGACGAGCTGTGGGTTAAGACCATCTACGATTTCGCCGGCGCTTATCATCGCTCCGTCATCAATCGGGATCACATCATTCAATCCCTGGTGCCTCTTTATCGAGGCAGGATCGGATCCTTTGTCTTGCAGAACCACAATGCAAGCTCCGAGGCGATCGAGAAGGCCATCGAGGGACTTTGTGAGGAGTATGAGCGCCTCAAGGCGTACTGGCTCGATCGCTGGACCCCAAACAAGTGAGGTGGTGTATGGCAGAGATGATTTTCGAACGCCTGACTCACACCCTGGAAGAATTCGTCGCCATGGTGGTCGACTTCCTTCCTCGCTTGCTGGCCATGCTGATCGTCGTCATCCTGGGATGGTTCATTGCGTTCGTCACCCGATTCGTCATCCGCCGCGTTCTGGCGCTGCTGAAATTCGATGCCTTCTCGGAGAAAAGCGGCGTGACCCAGACGTTGACGCGCGTGGGACTTCCACCTCCGGGCGAACTGGTCGCCCGTGTGGTGTTCTGGGTGATCTGGGCCAGCTTCATGGTGCTGGGACTCAGCGTTTTGGGGATCGCAACGCTCCAAGAAGAGATTTCCCGCTTCTTCCAGTTTGTCCCTCACATCTTCGTGGCTCTCCTGATTCTCTATGTCGGCTTCTGGGCCGCGCACTTCTTCTCGCGCGCCGCGCTGCTGGCGGCGGTGAATGCGAACTTCCCATTGGCGCGATTGCTGGCCACCTTCGTGCAACTGGGTATCGCCGTCCTGGCAGTGACCATGGCGTTCGACCAACTGGGCCTGGCGAAGACCGCGGTGCTGATCGCTTTTTCCATCACCTTCGGCGCAGTCATGTTGGGGTTGGCGATCGCTTTCGGGATAGGAGGACGGTTTGTTGCGCGCCGGGTTCTGGAAAAACAACTCATCGAGAGAGAGCCGGAAAAGGACGAGAAGGAGGCCTCCCCACTCTAAAGGGCAGCGCCGTGGTTTTCGGTGTCGCCTTCTGCCCGCTTCACGGGAATCGAGATTGCTCCGATGGTATCGCGTGAAGGGGAGAATCCGCTGCCGGTCCAGATTCGCGAGGCCTTGCCGCGCCTTCTCCCCGAATTCTTGAATCATCAGCGATGGTTCAGCGGGAAGGCCCGGCCCATCGAGTCCGTGGAGATTATTGAAGTCGTCCCGGTTCCGACAGGCCGACTCAGGGCATTTCTGGTCCTGGCCCAGGTCACATACGCCGAGGGGCAGAGCGATACATACGCCCTGCCCCTTATTCTGGCGCGCAGCGGTCAGGGGCCTTCTCCCCAAGCAGGCGATCAAGCGGTTCCGGCCATCCACCTGGAGCGTCAAGGCGAACGGGCAGGGGCAATCCTTTACGATGCCTTATGGGACAAGGAGTTCCCCAAGGTGCTCCTCGAGGCCATCTCCAGTCGCCACTCCTTCAAAGGCACCAAGGGTGAGGTTTTCGCTTCTCCAACTGAAACCTTCCAGAAAGCCTGGAATCCGGGGCAATCAACCCTCGAGCCGTCGCTCATGAGGACGGAGCAGAGCAACACGTCACTCAGGTTCGGGGACCAATTCATTTTGAAGTTCTACCGCCGCCTCGAAGAGGGCGTGAACCCGGATCGGGAGATTGGTGCGTTTCTCACTGACAAGGTTTCCTTCGAACACACACCGTTCCTCGGCGGGGCGCTGGAGTATCGGCGTCGGCAGGCCCCCCCGATGACGCTCGGAATTCTGCAGGCTTTTGTCCCCAATCAGGGTGACGCGTGGCGGTACACGCTGACGGAACTCCACAACTACTTTGCAAGGATCGCTTCCCAAGATCCCGGCACCGTTGAGTCTCTGTTGCCGCGGGCTTCCTCCTACGGGGTTGGCGATGCTGAAGCACCGTCGGAGGTGCGAGACCTCATGGGGCCCTATTGGGACGCGGCGGGACTTCTGGGCCAACGCACCGCTCAACTCCATTTGGCGCTGGCCTCAGAATTTGACGACCCGAATTTCTCCCCCGAGCCCTTCGCGGTATCTTTCCAGCGTGCCCAGTATGATTCCATGCGGAGCCTGACGGTCCAAATCCTCCGCTTGCTCGAGAAACGGCTTTCGTCTCTTCCGACGCCAAGCCGGGAAGAAGCCGAGGAGTTACTGAGACGAGAACCTGAAATCCAGCGCCGCTTCGAGTCTTTCTTACACAAAAAGCTCACAGCGCAACGCATCCGCATTCATGGAGACTATCATCTCGGCCAGGTCCTCTGGACGGGGTCCGATTTCGTAATTATTGACTTTGAAGGCGAACCGGCGCGGCCTCTGGAGGAGAGGCGGACCAAGCGCTGCCCGCTTCAGGACGTGGCGGGAATGCTCCGGTCGTTCCATTACGCTGCCTACACAGTCCTCTACGAACAGAGGTTACAGCAGGCATCCGGGCAGATACAAAGTGAGCGGCTGGAGTCTTGGGCACGCGGCTGGCACCAATGGGCTTCCTCACGCTTCCTGAAAGAGTATCTGCACGTCGCCGGGAAGGCGCACTTCCTCCCGCAGAGTCAGATGGAGCTTTCAGCCCTGTTAAATGCCTACTTGCTCGAAAAGGCCGTCTATGAGCTGGGATACGAGTTGAACAACCGACCGGACTGGGTGAAGTTGCCGCTGCGGGGCATCCACGAGATGCTGGAACCGCGGAATTGAGGTCGCGAGGCGAATTTCGAGTGCGGAACTTTGCGGATTCACGCAGAGATTTCGCACCACGCTTCGGGGCCGGGGGCCGCCGGGCGAGCTCCGGCTCCGCTCCGACCGTCACATCGATTTCTTTTTCTACGACGGGCCAATCTCCCGGGGCACCGCCTTCGAGGACATCCTCAGCAAAGGTGAGTACCTCGCGGACCGGCTCGTGGGTGCCTTCTCGGAGCAGCGGACGTGGCCGCAGCTTGTCAATATCGCTACCGATGGCGAGACGTACGGCCCTCACCGACCGCATGGAGACATGGCTCTGGCGTATGCGCTCCACCACATCGAGTCCAAAGGTCAGGCGCGCCTGATTGTATTGGATCAGCGACTAGACGTAGTGCTTGGGCGTGAGCGAATAGGTGAACTTCGGACCTGAAAAATCGAAGCGCGAGCAAGCCTGTAAGCCGAATTCTGTTGTCCCGCCGAGGCAGGACCGGCGATCATTCCTCTAGGCCCGCCATTGCTGGCGGGCTCGAGCGACCTACCCGAGAGTCGCCTGTCGTCACTCGCCGCTACTCGCGGCCAAGCGGCGGCATTGCGGAGCGGGCCACTCCTCCTCTCCTATTTGGTCTTGCTCCGTGTGGGGTTTGCCCTGCCCCCGATGTCACCATCGGGGCGGTGCGCTCTTACCCCGCTTCGCGGGGCCGCCCAAGCGGCCGCACCTTTTCACCCTTACCCCCTCCCTCGCGGGACGAGGCGGTATATTTTCTGTGGCACTTTCCGTGCCGGCGGCGTACGGTCGCTATGGCGACATCCCCCGCCGACCCTCGCCGTTAGCGAGCACACTGCCCTGCGGAGTTCGGACTTTCCTCTCCCCCATCCATGCTCGCGTCACCTTGCGGCGACGCGCTCGGACGGAGCAGCGATCGCCCGGCTTGCTCGCGCAAGTTTCATGATAACCTCGTCCGAGGATAGGGTCAAACTCGAATGAAGATTTCTCCCCTTATGGCATCTAACGACAAGATGGACATGGTTCGTCTGTGGAGTGGAGTATTTCGCAAAACCCTCCGATGTGCCGCCGCGATCCTCCTAGGGGCGACAGGCGCACTCGCCCAGACTGCCGCGACGCAGGCGCCCAAGGCTTCGCCGGCGCAGTCCCTGCTCGCCCAGGCCGACGAAGTTCTCGCGGAAATGAGCCGCATCACCGGCCTGCCCATCAAGGCGCCGCTCAAGAAACTGGTGCTTTCTCGCGCGGAGATTCGCAAGTACCTCGAGGAAAGCCTTCACGGCGAGTACACGCCGGAGGAAATCCACACCCAGGAAGCCGTGCTCAAAGCCTTTGGACTGGTCTCGCCCGAATTCGACCTGGCGAAGTTTCTGATTGGCTTTTACACCGAGCAGGCCGCCGGCGCCTACGACCCGCGCCGCAAGACGATGTTCATTGCCGACTGGCCCGCGCCGGAGATGCAACGCCTGGTGCTGGCGCACGAACTGACCCACGCCCTGCAAGACCAGAACTTCGATCTGGTCAAATTCCTCCATGCCCAGCGCTCCAACGACGATGCAACGAACGCGCGTCAAGCCGTCATGGAGGGTTACGCCACGGCGGCCATGCTGCAGCGGATGATGGGATCGGTCAGCCTGGCGAGCATTCCTTCGCTCGAGCCCTTGCTGGCTGGCATGGTCAACCAGCAGATGGCAGAATTCCCCGCCTTCACGAGTGCGCCCTATTTCTTCCGCCTCCAGGCGCTCTTTCCTTACGCCCAGGGCATGGGATTCATGTACACGGGCATGCAGCGTGGCGGCTGGAAAACGCTCAACGAACTCTTCGTGCGCCCGCCGGAGACGACTAAAGAGATTTTCGATCCCAGTTCCTACTACGACGGCAAGACGGTGCCTTCGATTTCACTCGGCCACCCGCCGGGGCTCGAAGGAATCGGAGGATTGCGCGTGCTGGCCGAGAACACCTTCGGTGAGCTTGGGTACTATTCGCTGCTCGGCCAGTTCATCTCCGAGGCAGAAGCAAAAACCGTTGGCACGGGCTGGCTCGGCGACCGATACATCCTTTACGAGGGCTCCACAGCCGGCCAGTTCGTACTCGTCGCTCGCACGCGGTGGACAAGTTCGGAAACAGCCCTCGCCTTTTTCCGCGATTACCACGCCATCCTCGCCAAGAAGTATCCCGAACTCACGCCCGACAAACGCTCGTCAACAGACCTGTACATGGGAACCGCCGCGAACGGCCAGGTGATTCTGCTCCGCAAAGGCGACGAATGCCTCTGGGCGGAAGGCGTGCCCTCAGAAAAAGCCGACCCCATTCTGAATTGGTTGCGCTCGCGGTAGCGCCCTTGCGTACGCTGCCGCTCTGTGGTAGCGTTTAACATGTTAAACGAAGAAGGAGTTGTCCGTCGATGCTGGGAATCCGATTGGAACCGGAACTTGAGGCTAGGCTGGAAAAGCTGTCGCGAAGAACTGGCCGCAGCAAGAGCTATTACGCGCGCGAGGCGATTCGGCAGTATCTCGAGGATCGGGAGGACTACCTTCTAGGCCTTTCGGCGTTGGAGCGTAACGAACCTACCATCAGCCTGAAACAGTTGGAGCGCCACCTTGGCTTGGCGCGTTGAGATTTCCCGCACCGCCGAAAAGCAGGTCAAGAAGCTCGACCGACAAATCCAGGCTGATCTCGTCCGCTATCTGCGAGAAAGAGTTCAGGAAGCCTCCAACCCACGCCAATTCGGCAAGGCACTGCGCGGCGAGAAAAAGGGCCTGTGGCGCTACCGCGTTGGCGACCACCGCATTATCTGCGACATCCGCGACGCCGAGAAGATCGTCGCCGTTCATCAACTGGAGGTCCGCGCGGCTTCCGTCCAGGCGCGGCGCGAAGGGCCAGTCAAACTCCGCGCCCACGCGCAGGTAATCGTGGGCGCCGAAACCGGTCTCGAAGACCTTGGACCGCGTGGCGG
>JAIQGB010000260.1 GCA_020072905.1 Terriglobia bacterium
GACGTGGCGGGCGAAACCTCGAAGCCACGCCCGAAGCCGCCTGGATAGAGCGCAAGATCCCCTCTATTCGTGGAAATAGGATGGCGGTAGCGCTGACGTAGTCATGTTCGAGAAACTTGTCCAGTGCATGCCCAAGCAGAGGGAAATGCGGTTGAAGCAGAGCAGCCTCCGCCCATCTTTCTCTCATCTGGGGTGCGTTTGAACGAATTGCGTCAGCAACAGACTTCAGGTGTGTATCGACGCTTGAGCCAGCTCTTACAGCGGCTACGATTTGTCGCACGATCCGCTTAGGCAGTGTGACGAACGGAAACCACCCTTGTTGAAAAAGGACGTTCCACTGAGGTTCATCCAACTTGAAGATCCCTTGATTCATGAGATATGCGAAGAGCGAACCCAGTACCTTCCATAAGTCGTAGTCCCGCACCCCCCCGGTGGGCCCAAGAGGAGTGAGGTCAAAGAAGAGTCCCTTCCGCCAACCCGAAGAAAACACGCACACAACGGCAGCCTCACGCGGCACCTCGACACCCCGGAAAACGAGGCTGTCGATATCGATTATGTCATCCTCTCGGACCGGTTCGCCGGCCTGCATTGATCTAGCAAAGCGAGCGTGCAGGACGAGATTGCATTCATTTATGTAGATCTCGCCGTGCAGGTCACGATGAACGATTGCGAGCATATGCTCGACGGAAGATGGACTGACCCTTGCGTTTGGTGGTAGCAGGGCGAGGACCTCTGATGGGAACCCCTCGAGCCGAGAGATGAACAATTCTCCATCCTCGGATGAGGTGAACTCCCGCACAACGACCCTCAGGGATTCGCCGGGCTCAGCTTTATCCAAGCTGTACCCAGCGGGGGCAAGTTTGAGCTTTATCTGATGAGGCATGCGATGTTCAATCCGGGCGCGTTGCCACTAGCGCCAGTGGAGTCTCCTTTGAGCCCTTTATTCTACGCTGAGGGGCGCATACATGGCGCTTTTTGCCATGTGTGTGGCTACGGTTCTTTGCGTTGCGCGGCGTGCCAGATGGTATTGATGGTGACGCGATTGCCGCGCACTCGGTAGAGGACGATATAGGGAGTCCCGCCGATAACCAATTCTCGAATTCCGGGCTCGGCGCCGGCTCGGCCCAAATGCGGGTGATGTCGCAGCGCTTCGACGACCGCCACGATGCGCGTGGCGAGTCGCTCTGCGGCGACGGGATTATCGAGCGCCACGTAAGCCCGGATTTCCTCGAGCCGCGCTCGCGCGAGCGGCGACCAGAGGATTTCTACCGGCACAAAGCCTCGTCGTCATGCGTCTTGCCGCAGACGCATTTGGGCGGCGGCAACTCGCGGTCGGTGCCCCAGGAAAGGAGCCAGGCCTTCATGTCCCGGTGCTTGATATAATGGCCGCCTTTCACTTGACGGTCCGCCTGGCGAATTTCGGCCAGCATCTTTTCCTGGTCGGTTACATAGGACTCCACCGCATCGGAAATCAAAAAGTTCGAGCTCCGGCCGGAGGCTTTGGCGAGCTTTGCCAGCCTTTTCTTAATTTCCGGTTTCAACCGAATGCTAAACGTCGCTGTGTTCTCCATAAACACATTCTAGCACAAGAAATGGGTTAAAGTTTGTAGCCACGGCACGATTCTTGTGCCATGGGTTCGTAGCGCGTGAAAAGGCAAAAGCCCACGGCATAAACGGCATGCCGTGGCTACCACTGCGCATGCGCGAACGAAAGTCAGTTCACTAGCACAATGCGATAGCGCGCCTGATTGGACCGGAGGCGATCTACGGCCTCGTTGACCCGGGCCATGGGGAAGCGCTCCGTCATGGGCAGGATGCCGTTGCGCGCCGAGAACTCGAGCATCTCGCGGATTGTTGAGGGGCTGCCAATGGGGCTTCCGAACACGGAGCGATTGCCCAGGATCAATGGAAAAGTCGGCAGGCGGACGTCGCTCGGCGGCGCGCCGACGATGCAGAGCTTGCCCTTTGGTCTGACGGCGTTCAGGTAATCCCCCCAATTCAAGTCGGCGGACACAGTCGAGATGATGAAGTCGAACGTGCTCGCGGCTTTCTCCACGGCCCCGGCCTCCCGGGTATTGATGAAATGGTGCGCGCCCAGGCGTCGAGCCTCTGCTTCCTTGTCCGGCGAAGTCGAGAACGCCGTCACCTCGCAGCCAAAGGCATGCGCATACTGGACCGCCAGATGGCCGAGGCCCCCCAGCCCGACGACGCCCACGTGCATGGCGGGGCGCACGACCTGCGCGAGCGGTGAGTAGACAGTGGTACCCCCACAAAGCAGCGGAGCGGCGCGCTCGGAATCCAGGCTCTCCGGAATGGAGAACACGAAACGGCCGTCGACCCGTATGGCGCTGGCATAACCGCCGTAACCGTGTGTGCAGGTGCCTCTCCAATTCGAACAGAGGTTTTCATCTCCACGCAGGCAGTAAAAGCACTCGCCGCAGGAGCCGGCTTCCCAGCCCACTCCCACGCGCTGGCCTTCCCGGAAGCTTTTGACGGCGGAACCGAGCCGCGTCACGGTCCCAACGATTTCGTGGCCGGGAACCAGGGGGTACTGGGTGAATCCCCAGTCGTTCGCGAGGAGATGGAGGTCGCTGTGACAGATACCGCAATGGGAGATCGCGATCTCCACCTGAACGGGTGGCAATTCCGGCGGCTGCGGCTCGTATTCGAAGGGCTCGAGGGGCATACTCGGACCGTGTGCAGCGTACGCTTGAATCTTCATGCAGGTTTCTCCTCTGGTTTATCGAGGTATTCCGTTGTCGGCTCGCGGCGAGCGAGTATCCTCTGGGATTTTCGTTTGGATTTCCCGAACGACCTGCAACATACACCCGCGCGGGTCGGCGTGCAACGGTTCATAGGAAGGGTAGCGTTGCCCTCGAACCCCGCAGTCCCTAACGGGCAGAAAAAACCACACCCGTAAAAAACCAAGCCGTACTGCGCGCTTGCGTTTAGGCAGTCAGAGAGCTACACTCGCGGCCGATGCGCGAACGTCGCCAAGTTCCCCGCTACCAACTGGGGCTGCCAGCCATGTTGCACCCCTCCGGAGAAATGGTCGGGACGAAGGTGATCGTTGAGGTGATCAGCGTCCAAGGTTGTACCCTGGAGGGCGTAGAGGGACTAGACTCTGGCAGGAAATGCGAGTTGTACATTTCCTGGCGTGGTGCCGAAATCGGGGTCGAAGCCCAGGTTGTTTCGAAGGCAGCGACGGGAAAAGTGGGGCTGAAGTTCCTCACCATCGATAAAGACATCCGGAAGCGCCTGACCGACCTTTGCGACACGCTCCGAACCGAGTCGCTCTCATCCCCTCTGGAAAGGGAAACGGACAAATCTCTCGCGGACTCCGCAGCCGAGCGGCAACCGACTCTTGCCGCCAAGCCGCCGGCGACCGCCCCTTCTGCCCCGGCGCGGGGGCGCGAGCGCCGTCGCGTTCCCCGTTATGTCAGCGAGCTGCGGGCTCACCTCCTGGACCCCGCCACCGGAGAAACTTCGCGCGTCCGACTCGTTACCCTCTCCGTGCTGGGCGGCTGCCTCGAAGGCTCGGAACTCCCCTCGGCCGGGCAGTACTACGCGGTGAGTATCGTATGGGAAGGCAAGCCTCTGTGCATGTCGGCCGAAGTCGTCTGGAACAGTAAGGGAAAGCAAGTAGGCCTGAGGTTCGCACCCCTCGACACGGAAACGGAGAATCTGTTGAGGCGAATCTGCTCCAACCTGCGGATTCAGCCCATGGCGCCGCTACCCCCTGAGCCCCGATAGGCAAACCTCGCCGCAAATCACACCGTACCCCGAATCCACCCTGAAGACTGCAAGCCAACCGGCGCCCCGCGCCGCCTCCACAAGCTCAGTATTTGATTTTGAGAGACCGATCGGGGCGAGCACGGTGAGCGGGAGGACGGCGCCTCCCTTGCCTTCGCGCTACTTCACTTCCGGCTTGCGGCGGCGGAGGAAGGCGGGGACGTCCAGGTCGTCCTCGGGAAGGTCTGTGGTGACATGCGTGACCCCGGTCTCGATGGGAAGCTTCTCTTTCTTGAGCAGGAGGCTTTTGACGGACTGCTGCGCGCTGCGCAAGGCCGGGGAAGGCCCGGTGCGCGGCCGCAAGCCAATCTTCTCACCCTTGATTCCGGTAGCGATGACCGTGACGCGCACGGCGTCCTTCATCGCCTCGCTGTGGACCGCGCCGAAAATGATGTTGGCATTTTCCGCTGCGGCCCTCTGGACGATCGTGGAGGCCTCGTGAACCTCGTACAAGGTGAGCTTGTTCGAACCGGTGATGTTGAGCAGGATGCCCTGCGCACCGTTGATTGAAGCGTCCTCGAGCAAAGGGCTGGCGATGGCCCGATTGACGGCATCAATGGCCCGGTTCTCGCCGGTGGCCTCCGCCGTACCCATCACCGCATAGCCCATGCCCTCCATGATGGTTTTGATGTCGGCAAAGTCGCGGTTGATGATCCCCGTAATGGTGATGATGTCGGAGATGCCCTGCACACCCTGGCGAAGAATGTCGTCGGCGATGCTGAACGCCTCAAAGAAGCTGGTGCCTTTATCCACGTATTGCATCAGTCGCTCGTTGGGGATGCAAATGACCGTGTCCACCGCTTCGCTGAGTTCCGCCAAGCCTTCTTCGGCCTGTTGCATGCGGCGCTTGCCTTCGAACGCGAAGGGTTTGGTCACCACGGCCACGGTGAGCGCGCCGAGTTCGCGGGCGAGACTGGCCACAATCGGAGCGCCGCCGGTACCGGTGCCCCCGCCCAAGCCGGCGGTGACGAAGACCATATCCGCGCCTTCCATGGCGTCAATGATCTTTGCGGTGTCTTCCAAAGCGGCGCGCCGGCCGATGTCAGGATTTGCCCCTGCGCCCAAGCCTTTGGTCAGCTTGGACCCGAGCTGGATCTTCACCGGCGCATTGGAGACCTGCAAGGCTTGTACGTCCGTGTTGGCCACCACGAATTCGACTCCCTCGAGCTTGGCGGCGATCATGCGGTTTACGGCGTTGCCGCCGCCTCCCCCCACGCCGATCACCTTGATCTTGGCGCCGTGGCGCAACTCGTCGGAGAAACCCACCCGGATGCTCTCGTTTCCCTCATCGACTGCCATGCGCACTCCTTATTGCAGGTGCCTGGTGTCGGGTGTCAGGTACCGGGGCCACAAGCATGGGCCTTTCCCGACACCTGACACCCGGCACCCGACACCTAGTTTGTTTTGCCCCGCAGGGCGCCCCACAGCTTGCCCGCCCAGCCCTTTTCTCCGGACTCACGCAACAGGCGGAGCCGGTTCCCATACGTGACCAAACCGACGACCGTCGCAAAGGCCGGATCGGGAAGAATCTCGCCCATCTTTTCCAGTCCTCCCGGGAGTCCCAGCCGTACCGGCATGCCCAGCACCTGTTCGGCCAGCGGCACGAGCCCCCCGAGTTTGGCGCCCCCGCCGGTAAGCACCACGCCGGCCCGGAGTTGCGTGTCGACTCCGGCGCGCGTCAAGTCGGTCTGCAGAAGTTCCAGAAGTTCCAGAGCGCGGGGTTCGATGATTTCGCTCAACATCGCGTAGCTCACCACCCGCGAGGGCCGCTCGCCGACGCTCGGCACCTCCAGAACCGTCTGGGGAGGCTGCCCGGAGTCGCGCTCGCCCCAGAGACGCTTCATCTTCTCGGCCTCGGGGATGGGAGTCCGCAACCCGACGGCAATATCGTTGGTGAAGTGTTCGCCGCCGATCCCCAGCACCGCGGAATGTCGCACCGCTCCCTCGTGGAAAACGATCAGCTCGGACGAGCCGCCGCCGATGTCGAGGAGTGCCACGCCCAACTCGCGCTCGTCTTCACTCACGCACGCCCAGGCCGAGGCCAGCGGCTCGAAAACCGTCCCGCTGTCGGGCACTTTGATTCCCGAGCGGTTCGCCGCGGTCACGATGCTTTGCCAGGCCGTTGAGGAGGCGGTAATCAGGTGCACGTTCACTTCCAGCGTCTTCCCCGTCATGCCCAGTGGGTCGCGGATGCCATTCTGCGAATCGAGGAGGTACTCTTGGCGAAGGGCATCAATCAACTCGCGGTCGGGAGGGAGCGTAATGCCCTTGGCAATCTGGAAGGCCTTGACCTTGTCTTCGAAAGTGACTTCCCGGCTGTGCGCGCCGAGGTTGAACGCTCCCCGCGAGTTCACTCCCTTGACGTGCGCGCCTCCCACCCCCAGGTAAGCCCACTCAAAGGAAGCTTTGGCTTCGGCCTCGGCAGCCTCCACGGCCTTCTTGATGGCCAGGACGGCCGAGTCGAGGTTGACGATCACGCCCTTGCGCCAGCCGCGCGATTCCGCCACACCCAATCCCGCCACTTCCAGCTTGCCCTCTTCATTCCGCTGGCAGGCGAGTGCGCAGGTCTTGGTGGTTCCCAAGTCCAGCCCGAAGCTGTATTGATCCTTGTGCGCCAAGGCGGTCCTAGTTCTCCTGCGTCGTCGGCGGCAAT
>JAIQGB010000261.1 GCA_020072905.1 Terriglobia bacterium
CCGCGGGTCACCACCACGTTCGACGGCTTGATGTCCCGGTGAAGCCAGCCCGCCTTGTGCAAGGCGTCCACTCCCAGGACGAGCTGACGCAACGCGGGCCGGAGGCGTTCCTGATCGCAGCTGCGCGCAGGTCGCGGGTGAGTGACGATCTGGGGGGAGACCGTCGCGGGGCCGTCCGTGTCCGGGAGCGTGGCGTACGAGATTCCCGAGGAGGCGCCCGCAGCAGAGGAGTCTTCGCGCGCGTCCGAATCGCCCCCGCACACCCAGGAGCGGAAGCGGACGCCTTCGAGCAGCTCCATGGTGAAGAACCAGCGGTTGCGCTCGTTGAGCAGCTCGTAGAGACAGACCAGGTTCGGATGAGCGACGTCCGCGAGGGCGCGGAACTCGCGCTTGAACCGGTAGAGCGAGGTGGCGCCGGCCCTCTCCAGTGTCTTGAGCGCGACGTCGCGGCGCTGCTGCTGGTCGTACGCCCGGTACACCACCCCCATGCTCCCGGCCCCCAGCTTGGCGAGCAGCCGGAAACGGTTCGTTCCGGAGAAATCGTCATCTGCCATCTGCCCGCTCGCCAGCGCCCCGGATGGGACGAACGCTCGAATAAATTACGACGCCACGGTTGCGGCCTGTCAAGCCGCGTCGTCAGCGCCGAAACGAGCGTGCGTCCACGTCCAGCCGCCTCAGCCAGCGCTGGATTTGCATCCGATCTTTCCCCAGCACGCGCGCGACCGCGGAAACATTACCGGCATTGGCAGTGAGCAGCTCGACGAGCTGCTCGCGTCTCTTGACCTGCGCCTGGCTGAGCGCCCGCGGTAGGGCGGAATCGTTGCCCGGAAGCGGAGCGATGGCCCGCTGCGGGCCCGCCGGAAGATGCGAGAGCGAGATCAGCTCGCTGCCCGCAAGAATCACCGCCGCTCGCAGACAGTTCTCCAGCTCACGCACGTTGCCAGGCCAATCGTACGTGAGGAGGGCGCGAGCGGCGTCCGCCGTGAAGCTGATGCTCTCCGCGCGTTGTGGGTCGAGCTTCCGCAAGAGCGCACTCACGATCAATCCCATGTCCTCGACCCGATCGCGCAACGCGGGCAGCCGGGCGGTGTATCCGGCAAGACGTTCGTACAGATCCCTTCGGAACCGTCCCTCCCTTGCGAGCGCGCCGAGATCACGGCTGGTCGCGCACACCACCCGCACGTCGATCGCGACCGGGCGCGTGGCCCCGAGGGGCAGGACTTCCCCCTCCTGAAGCGTCCGCAGGAGCGCACCCTGCGCCTCGGGCGGCAGGTCGCTGATCTCGTCCAGAAAGAGCGTTCCCCGATCCGCGCTGCGGAACAGACCGGGACGGTCATCGTCAGCTCCGGAGAAAGCTCCCTTGTGGTAACCGAACAGCTCCGAGGCGATCAGGGTAGCGGGGAGGGCGCCGCAATTGAGCGCCAGGAACGGTCCGGACCGCCCGGAGAGCTTGTGCACCGCCACTGCGAGGAGCTCCTTCCCGGTGCCGCTCTCGCCTTCGATGGCGATGCTCAAGGTGTCCGCCGCGACTGCGCACAGTCGCTCCAACTCGGCCTCGAGCTGCGGAAGCAGGGTGGCAAAGCCCGGTATCAGGGATTCGAGGGCGGCGGAATCGAGCAACGTCGGGCGGCCCGCGCAGCCGGCTACGGACCGCCGGAAACGGAAGAAGGTGTGCCCCGCCTCGATGAGGTCGCCGTCGGCGAGAAGGGTCGTCCCGACCTGCCGGCGGTTCACGAACGTGCCGTTTCTCGCACCGGCGTCGGCCAGCTCCCATCCACCTCCCGCGCGACGGACGGAGAAATGCGTGGAGGAGATCCTGACCGGTGGCCAGCCCATCGCAACCGAATGCGAGAAAGAGCGCGGGCTGGCGCCTCTCGTGCGGCTCGGATTGCCGGTCGTCTTCCGCCGAAAGCGTCGTACGCAACGTGCTCATCGTGGCTGGAGTCTAGATTCGTGTCGCCGGAGGGTGCAACACGCCTGCGACAGCGACGCGACGACCATCTCACCGGATCCGTCGCCACGGCCTTCTCAGAGCGGCGTTGCGAACAAGCGCGCTTCAACACGGTGGCATGACGCGTGCTCTGCGCGAACCCAATCGGGGCAAGTCCCCGTCGGGAGGTCGCTCCATGAAATGGGTCGCGCCGATCATCTCGTCGGTCCTCTTTGCCTGCGGTTCAGGGTCGCCAACGCCCGAGAGCAGCTCGCTCCGGTTTCCATTGAAGGATCCGGCGAATGGGAAGACTTCACCGTCCCTGGGCCGTTCGGCGACGGCGCAGAATGTTGACGACCTTCTCGCGACCTTGGGACGAGATGGTTCGAGCCTCACCGCTTCGCCTGGGCCTTCAGCGTCATTGACAGGGTACGGGCAACCTCTGCCGCAAGGGCTGACGTGCGGCCTCTCGTACACGGACGGCTACGGCATTGTGGCCAAGAACACGTGCAACGGTATTCCTACGATGGAGCTCGTCCCATCCAGCGGGATCGGGGTATGTTACAGCGGCTTTTCCAGGTGCGAGGGGTGTAACTGCATTGGCTCGCCCGACACCCAGTGCTTCCCCACCCCGTTCTTCCCTTATCCCATTGACACTCGCGATCCCTATATCTACGCATGCCAAGCCTATGAGCCGGACGGCCTCCTGGTCCAGGCTGGGCCGGGATTCGTCCGAATCTGGGACAACGACTCAGGCGTCGGTTACACGCCGGGCGAGTACTACCTCCCCGGGCCTTTCGGCTTCTGGCACCAGGAGCTGGTGGATGGCACGACCGACGTAACCTTGTCGGACACTTTCGTCCTGCCCAAGGGGACGGCTTGTGGACTGCATTATCCATTCCTTCCGGCTGGGTTTACCCAGTTTCATAACAGGACTTGCATGGGTTACAACCCGGCCAAGGCGTTCGGCTGGGAACTGGACGACTTGAACAGCTGTCAATACCGCACCGGGTGAGGGAACCCAGATCATGGCGATCATCCCCGTGGAGTCTTCAGGTGCCGATTCAAATCCTGCTGGCAGATGACCATGTGATCTTTCGCCAGGGATTGCGAGCCATCCTCGAACGCGAGGGGTTCAAGATCGTTGGGGAAGCCTCCAATGGCCACGAAGCAGTCCAGCGCGTACACGAGCTTCGGCCAGACATGGCGGTGATTGACTTGACGATGCCCCTCCTCAACGGCGTCAGTGCGGCGCGGGAGATCGCCAAGTCCGATCCGAAGACCAAGGTCATCCTTTTGACCATGCACACTGAGGACCAGTACGTTCTTGAAGCCCTGAGGGCAAGTGTGCGGGGATACGTTTTGAAGACGCGGGCAGCCGAGGAACTGGTTCAGGCCATCCGGGACGTTTCGAAGGGGCTCACCTTCCTGAGTTCGGGCATCTCGCGGGCCGTCGTGGAGGCTTTTCTGGCAAAAAATGGGATGCCGGCTGAAATGCTAACATCCCGGGAGCTCCAGGTCCTGCAACTTGTCGCCGAGGGAAAGTCCACAAAGGAAGTTGCCGCCTTGCTGGGCATCAGCTTCAAGACCGCTGAATCGCACCGCACCCACCTCATGGAAAAGCTGGATATCCATGAAACTGCAGGCTTGGTCCGGTACGCAATCCGGCGTGGCCTCATCCAGGCCTAACGGCAGAGGAGGGCTATCTCTCTAGTCATTCAATAGATATGGCTGAGGTTGAGAAATGTCATCCGTTTGCCCGCAGGAGACTTCACGCCCCGTCGAACGCGGCTAAGCTTCTACTCCAGTGGTTCGATTCCCACCAGGAAGTACCTCAACAGTCCATTCCGCCAAGGCGTCACTTCGTACCACACCCTGCAGCGAACTTCTTTTCCGCGCGCAGGAAGATAGACGTTTCGTTCTTCGAAAACCTTCTCGGGCATGACGCACCCCCCGCCCACACTCCGATTAGCCTGTCGCTTGCAATTGCCATGCCATGGGCCGCGACCCATGCAACAAAGAAGTCCCATCAAATCAAGGAGTTACGCATTAACGCCGCGAGCGCATCGCGCAAGAGGTTGCACGAAGGCAATTTCCTACCGGTGAGAGCTGGGTATAGCGATTAATTGGCGTCGAATGGTAATCAAGTCGGCGGGGCACGGTGGTTGGTTATCGCCGCTCTCCCCGGCTATTCCCTCTGACCGTGGATTTACCCGATTGACGCGCTATCCGATTGATGTATTATGGTGTGCTGTTGTCCGGTGCAACCGCTTAGGATACATTTAACAAAGACAATGGCCAGCTTGTGCGTAGAACAGATTAGCATTGCGCAAGACGAACAAAGGAGCGAATTCACGCCCCGAATCCCACGGATCGAACAGAGCAGTTTCAAAGTTGTTGCCGACATGAGGAAGCGCCGCCGTCGATCCTGTGAACGATACGCTCATCGAGCCGTTGGAAAAGTCTGCTGAATTCGGGCGCGGACTCTGATGCCAACCAATTAACAAAGCATTGTCAGTTCAGAGGGGAGGCTGAACACACGTGGCGCCCGAAGCGAGGGCTCGAGATGGGCCTGCGAATCTTATTGGCAGAAGACCACGCAATCGTTCGCGAGGGACTAAAGGCGATTCTTGAGCGGGAGGGCTTCGACGTGATCGGGGAGGCGGCGGACGGGCGCGAGGCGGTTCAGCAAGCCCTCAGGCTTGAGCCGGAAATTGCACTCCTTGACTTGTCCATGCCATTCAAAAATGGCATTGAAGCCGCGAGCGAAATTCTGAGCGCGCTTCCCGCCACAAGAGCGATCATCCTCACTGCTCACAGCGACAGGCAATATATCTTGCAGGCTTTCCGCTCCGGCGTTCGAGGCTATATCTTGAAAACTCGGGCGGTGGCTGAGCTGAAGGAAGCGATCCACCAAGTCGCCAAGGGGAGGGTGTACCTGAGTCCCGATATTCCTCACGATTTGATTGAGCCTTATCGTTCCCGAAACCAGGATCCGGAGCAAATCAAACCCTAAGTCGGAGTTTTTGCTCGGCATTGCAAGCTGAACGCCTTTGTGGCGGCCTTCACATCTCAACAGGCCTCAAACCAGAGAGGCGGGCTGTGTGCCCGCAGTTCACTCAAACTCGGCCTGAACGCGTGGCGGAATCCTCGCACGGTTCCAATTTCAACATCTGCCGTTCTCTTTACCCGGGGTCCCTCCCTTTCCGGTCTTTACCTCCCCCACTTTTCAGGCATGATACGGATTGATGTCCTCTGGCGCCAGGCTGTACTCTGGAATCTACCCCAAAGTGCAATGAGCATTGGCGCAACCAATCAGGCGGAGGCTGACACGCGATAGACCAGTGGCAGCCAAGCCGAGAAGGTGATATGGCATTCGCATCGAATCAACCTCGTGAGATTCCTGCTGACTCCTTGATGAAGTCCCAGACCCTGCCCCGCATTTTGCTCGCCGACGATCACCAAATAGTACTGCAGGGTCTGAGGACCGTCCTGCAGGAAGGCGGATTCACGGTGGTGGGAGAGGCCATGGACGGCCGCGAAGCCGTGCGTTTGGCCTGCGAGCTCCGTCCCGACGTCGCGGTCCTCGACATCGTAATGCCGTTGATGAACGGCATTGATGCGGCCGTTGAAATCAGCAAGGCCGAGCCACAAATCAAAACGGTGCTTTTGACGATGCACAGTGAGGACCGATACGTCCTCGAGGCGCTCCGAGCGGGAGTCCGAGGTTACGTTCTTAAGTCCAGGGCGGCCTCTGAGTTGATTCAGGCGATTCGGGATGTGTGCGAAGGAGACATCTTTTTGAGCCCGACCGTATCTCGGGCCATCGTCGAGGCCTTTTTGCATACTGCGCGTTCGGGCTTTGAAGACCTCACTCCAAGGGAAGGGCAGGTGCTGCGACTTATCGCCGAGGGGAAAACGACCAAAGAGGTCGCAGCTATTCTGGGCGTCAGCGTGAAGACCGCAGAAACGCACCGGACGAATCTAATGCACAAGCTCGATATCCACAGCAGCACTGAACTGGTGCACTATGCGATCCGGCGAGGGCTCGTACGGCCCTGACTCCGTCGGCTGGAGAGCAGCGACGATAGGCTGCACGTCAGGTGTTTTCCCCGAAGGATTGTGGGGAAACCCCCGATTGTTGATCAACCGGCTGCACCCTTATACTCTCCTGATTCGCACTACGGTGTTTGTGCTGAGTAGCACTACGAGGTGAGCCGAATGGGAACGGTCCCAATATCAACCCCCGCCCAAGTTCAGGCGAGAGAAGACGATTCGCAAAGAGGAGTACCTTTTACGCTCCTGAAGGCTCGAGACAACGGCCATTCACCCGCCGCCCAGAAGGAACAGGTAACCGACGACCTCGTCCTGATAGCTACCAGTCCCAAGATGCGTGACGTGCGCAGCCAAGTGCGCCAGATCGCGGATTTTGACATACCGGTCTTGTTGCTGGGGGAGAGCGGAACCGGCAAAAGTATTGTCGCGCGCATGATTCACAATCTCTCTCGCCGCTCCCGGCGAACCTTCATGAAGGTGAATTGCGCCGCGCTCCCAGCAGACCTTCTCGAAAGCGAATTATTCGGCCATGAAGCGGGGGCTTTTACGGGCGCCTCCCGAGCAAGGCCCGGAAAGTTCCAGGTAAGCGACAAGGGGACGATTCTTCTCGATGAAGTCGGTGAAATCCCCATCGGACTGCAGGCGAAACTCCTCCATGTTCTGCAAGATGGAGAATTCTCCCGCCTGGGTAGTACGTCGACCACCAAGGTTGACGTGAGAGTGATCGCGGCAACCAACCGGAACATCCAGGAAGACATTGCCGCGGGCAAGTTTCGTGAAGACCTCTATTACCGGCTCAACGCCTATACGATTCAACTTCCCCCTCTGAGCGAGAGACGGGAGGACATTCCCGAATTGATGGTCTACTTCATGGCCTATTGGGCCGCAAAGTTTGAGGTCCCGATGCGGCCTTTCTCTGCGGCGATGTACGATGCCTGTGTGAATTACTCGTGGCCTGGCAACATTCGTGAGCTCGAGAACCTTGTGAAGCGGTTTCTCATTGTGTCCGACGAAACCCAGGCCTTGAGCCAGTTGGACGTAGCCGCCCGCGGGGACGCCGAGGGACTTGGGAATAATCTTCAGGGAAGGGTGACGAATGCCGGCCTTCCTCCTACCGACCTCAAATTGCAGATGCGTAGCATGAGAAGAGAGGCTGAAAGGGAAGCGATTGCTCGCGCCCTTGAACTCACTCAGGGTTCCCGCAAACGGGCGGCCGAGATTCTGAACATCAGCGTCAGGTCGCTGCAATACAAACTGCGCCAATTCGGAATGAATCGCCCACATCAATACCCCGGCATTGATGCCTCCAAGAACCCCTGACGTTTCCAAACACTCCCCATTGGACAGCAGTATTCACTTCGATTTATTGTTGCCCAACCGTGTACGCGCCTTCATCTGTTAGGTTACACTCCCCGTGGAGGTCAACACCCGCGGACCTCATCCCTACTTACCCAGTTTTGAGACACTCGTAGCATAATCGGACACTCGGGGCATTATGCCACGGAGGGGGCCGGGAGGCCCTCCTTCTAACTCTTTGATTAGACAGGAAATAAGTTCAGCCCCAGGCCGGGCGATTGGCGACAGCCTGACCACCAGATGAGTAATCCTGGAGTCGCGGTCCCGGAGGGCCAGTGGACATGGAAGGGATTCCGGCACCAAGAGAGAGTGATGTCGTCGCGAATGTGCGCTGCCGAACCTCCGGAAGAAACACACCCCGGAGTGCAAATTAGCCACAGGTTGGACTCCAGGACGGCCGATATGCAACGGAGATCGTGTGGGCTAAGCCAGCGTTAGCCGAACGAAAGAAGAAGGTATTCCAGTGCAGGTTCTCATCGCCGAAGACGATGCGGTCTCCAGATGCCTGCTGGAAGCCACGCTGCGGAAATTGGGCTACGAGGTCGTTGTTGCCCGTGACGGCGCGGCCGCCTGGACGATTCTCGAAAGCGATGACTCCCCGCGCCTCGCCGTCCTGGATTGGATGATGCCCTTCAGGGATGGCCCACAGCTCTGCCGGGAAGTCAGGAAGCGCAGCGACCAGCCTTACACCTACATCTTCTAACCACGCGAGATCAAAAACAGGATATTGTCGAAGGCATGAGTGCTGGCGCGGACGATTATTTGGCCAAGCCGTTTGACCCGCGGGAGTTGGAAGTACGGCTGTTAGCCGGCCGAAGGATTCTCGACCTGCACGAAGCCCTGCGGGTTCAGGCAACCCATGATGCCCTCACAGGTTTGTGGAATCGTGCGGCAATTCTGGATCTCCTCCAGCGAGAGCTTTTCCGCGCCAAGCGCGATGGTTCCCCGGTCGGGATCATCATGGGGGACCTCGATCACTTCAAGCAAATCAACGATACGTATGGCCACCCGACTGGGGACGTCGTGCTCCGCGAGGCCGCCAGGAGACTCGTTTCCGCTCTCCGGCGTTACGATTTTGTTGGCAGGTTTGGAGGCGAGGAGTTTCTGATTGTGCTACCCGGATGTGACCTGCGCAGCTTAGCCACTCGGGCTGAGGCGCTCCGGGAAAAAGTGTGCGGAACACCTGTCGAGACTCCGGAAGGTCCTGTTCCGATTGCCATCAGTCTGGGTATAACCGCCAGCGAGGCCGCCCGCGATCAGGATGCGCACTTGCTGTTGGCCAATGCTGACAAGGCGCTCTATCGCGCCAAAAGCGGTGGGCGCAACCGGGTTGAGGCCTTCGGAGTGCAAGAGGAGTTGCAGGCCTAGCGCACCAGAGCTGAGCGGGTCCGGCGGAGAACGGACCGTCTCGTTTCCAGGCCGCGAGGACTTGATTCAATCCTGCGCTGGTCATGCTCGGCGCCGTCCTCGATGGCCCAAGCATCTTGATTCGAAGAGATGTCAGGCCTGAGGGAGGAGCGCTTCTTGGACTGTGCGTTGTCAGCGCGGATTCAGAGACCCGCGCTTGATGGGGGACCGATGCCAACCATCCTGATCGTTGAAGACGATCCCCAAGTGTCTCAGTTGATGCGTTGCACACTTGAACCGGCCGGCTTCCAGGTCGAGTGTGCGCACGATGGTATCGAGGCGCTCGATCGGCTTCGACAGGGCAAGAAGGATCTGATCTTGCCGGATATATGGCTCCCACGGATGGACGGGCTCGAAGTCCTGGCCCACGTCCGGTCTCACTTCCCCCAAGTCAAGGTGGTGGTCGTAACGGCCGATGGCACCCCGGAGACCCTTCTACGCGCCGTCCGCGAGCACCCCTGCCAGTATCTTGTGAAACCGTTCGACCCGAGGAAGTTGGTGGACGTGGTGAAACAGGTTCTTGCCGCACCGCCCGAGGCAACGCAGATCGAGGTTCTCTCGGCCCGGCCCGAATGGGTCGAGCTGCTTGTTCCCTGCCAGCTCGAAGCAGCCGAGAGAGTTCAGAGCTTCCTCATGCAGCTCAAGGCTGATCTTCCGGCCGACGTCAGGGAATCGGTCGGTCAGGCCTTCCGTGAACTTCTGCTCAACGCGATCGAATGGGGAGGCGGGCTGGATCCCGCACGAAAGGTGAGGATCGCATATGTCCGGGGCCGCCGCATGTTGCTCTACCGCATCGCCGACCCGGGACGAGGCTTCCGCTTTGATGCCCTCGCCCACGCGGCGGTGAGCAATCCGTCGAATGCCCCGATTGCTCACAAGCAGC
This sequence comes from Terriglobia bacterium, assembly GCA_020072905.1. Taxonomy (GTDB): domain Bacteria; phylum Acidobacteriota; class Terriglobia; order UBA7540; family UBA7540; genus JAIQGB01. Next base: position 9,633 of record JAIQGB010000261.1, read on the forward strand.
TCCGCGAAGAAAAGGGACTCCGCCCCGGCGGCTTTGGGATTCTTATGGTCCGGGCGATGGTGGACGAGCTCGTCTACAACGAAGTTCAAAATGAGGTCCTCTTCTTGAAGTATCTCAACGGACCTGCCAGGTAGTGCCGTTCCAACTATCTCCGCCGACTTTCCGGACGTCCCTTTCCCGACCCTTGTGGTGAACTCCGGCGGGCAGCCCTTCCCCAGAAGCCGTTCCTGCGTGGGCGCGTCAAGTTGGAACGGCACTGGCCGTCGGTAACCACGGCGGCAAAACCAGCCTGCCCTCCATGAGGACCGTTGGCAAGTTAGCGCGACGATAAGCAGCTCAGGCCACGTCCCGGGAGGCGCCCTCGGCAAGCTGGCGGCGAACCCTGAGCGATGGTTGCGACGGGATTGTTGATCAGTGAAGAGCGCAAGCCCTCTTGGGCGTGGTTGGGGCGTGTTGCCGTCGGCGAGTTGCCCACGGGCGCGATGGTCGCGGGTTAGAACTGAAAGGCCGGCGACGACCGGTCGTTTTCCCGGCCCAAACCAGGCCCTATCCGCTGTTGGGACCTTATTCGTGCTACAATCCAATGTCACGAGCGGAGCGTGAGGCTCGCTGTCGAACGTCCTCTTCAGCCGTAGACTCCACATCTGGCAAGCCTTCATGGCAGTGAAAAGAATTCTTATAACCAACGACGACGGCATCTACGCCGCCGGATTGAAAGCCCTCGAACAATCGCTCCTCACCGTGGGCGAGGTGACGGTGGTGGCGCCCGACAGGGAGATGAGCGCCACCAGTCAATCCATCAGCGTGCACACGCCGCTGCGCGTCCATGCCTTCGATGAGCGGCATTACGCCGTCACCGGCACACCCGCGGACGCCGTGATCCTGGCGCTCTACCGGCTGCTTCCCTCGAAACCCGATCTGGTTGTTTCCGGTATCAATCCGGGCGGCAATCTTGGGGAAAACGTGGTCTATTCGGGCACCGCAGAGCCAGAAGATCTCGCAGAACATCGTGCACGAGAAGGCCGACCCGCGCGGCAGACCTTATTTCTGGCTGGACGAAACCGCCCGCCTCGACAGTGCCGAGGCTGACTCCGATTACGCCGCCATCCGCGCGCACGAGATCTCCATCACCCCTCTTCAGGTTGATCGCACCGACTATGAATGCCTGCGGCAGCTTTCCGCCTGGCTCCCCACACTGCAACTGACCTTCAAATCCTAGTGGCTTCAAGCCGCCGCAGTCGATGCTTCCGCAGGGCGAGGGACTTGGTGAGCGCTGCTCGATCCGCGGGCTTCGCTACCTTTGTAGAGCCGAAACGGATATAATTCCGAATTCGCGAAATCATCCCGGAGGCATTCTTCATGCAGCTACCTGATTTCAAGAACGAGCCGCTAAGTGATTTCAAGGGGAATCCCGAGCATTTCCGGAGGATGAAGGAAGCGGTGGAGGAAGTGGGCAAAGAGTTGGGGCGGGAGTATCCGCTGGTGATCGGCGGCGAGCGAGTGACGACCACCGACAAGCTGATCTCCTACGACCCGGCGCAGAAGGACCGGGTGGTGGGCGTCTTTTCCAAGGCGGACAAGGCGCTCGCCGAGCGGGCCATCGTGACTGCCGATAAGGTCTTCGCCACCTGGAGCCGCGTGCCGCACGAGAAGCGCGCGGAGTTGTTGCTGCGCGCGGGGAAGATCCTTCGCGAGCGGAAGTACTATTACTCTGCTTGGCTGGTCTACGAAGTGGGCAAAACCTGGGCGGAGGCCGACGCCGACGTGGCGGAGACGATCGACTTCACGGAATTCTACAGCCGCGAGATGCTGCGTCTGGGCGGGCCGCAGCCGCTCACGCCGGTGGCGGGCGAAAAGAACTATCTGAGGTACATTCCCCTCGGGGTGGGCGTCGTGATTCCGCCCTGGAACTTCCCCATGGCGATTCTGGGCGGCATGACGCTGGCGTCGATTGTGACGGGCAATACGGTAGTGCTGAAGCCTTCGAGCGACTCGCCGGCGATCGGGTACAAGTTCGTCGAAGCGCTGGAAAAAGCCGGCATGCCGCCCGGTGTGGTCAACTTCTGCCCGTGTCCGGGCGGACAGGTAGGGGACGTGCTGGTGGGTCATCCGCGCACGCGCTACATTGCGTTTACGGGATCGAAGGAAGTGGGCCTGCGGATCAACGAGCTGGCGGCGAAAACGGCGCCGGGTCAGATCTGGATCAAGCGCGTGGTGGCGGAGATGGGCGGGAAGGACTCGATCGTTGTGGACAGCGAGACGGACCTCGACCAGGCGGTGGAGGGCGTGGCGCTCTCGGCGTTTGGCTACCAGGGGCAGAAGTGCTCGGCGTGCTCGCGCGCGATTGTGGATGAGAAGGTGTACGATGCCTTCCTGGAAAAGCTCAAGGCGCGCGTGGAGAAGATCAAGGTCGGACCGCCGACCGATCCCGAGAACTTCATGGGGCCGGTGATCAACGCGGGATCGAAGAAGTCGATTCTGGAGTATATCGAGGCGGGGAAGAGAGAAGGCCGGCTGGTTACGGGCGGAGGGGAAGCCTCAGGGCCGGGTCACTACCTCGAGCCCACGGTTATCGCTGACTTGCCGCCCAAGGGCAAGATTGCGCAGGAGGAAATCTTCGGGCCGGTGCTGGCGGTGATCAAGGCGAAGAACTTCGACGAGGCGCTGGAGATCGCCAACAACACCGAATACGGGCTGACGGGCGCCGTCTACACGAAGAACCGGCAGAAACTGGAGCGCGCGGCGGAGGAGTTCTTTGCGGGGAATCTCTATCTCAACCGCAAGTGCACGGGGGCAATGGTGGGCGGCCATCCCTTCGGCGGGTTCAACATGTCAGGGACCGACTCGAAATCCGGCGGCCGTGATTACCTCCTCCTCTTCACCCAGGCCAAAACCGTGGCGGAGAAAGTCGCGTCCTAGCGGCAGGCCGGTAACTCCTGTGTTACAGACAGGTCGTATGGGTCAAGCCGAGGGTATTGCCACAGAAGGGTCCGCTTTGTTTTCTCCCTGGCCCTCCCGTATAATTCCCGCGGTTCTTTGGGGAACCGAGTTCTTTTCGCTCGCCGGGGCCGGGGACCCCCGAGAGTATTTTGATGCAGGATCAAGCTAAGCTCGTCGAGGCGATTGGGCCGCAGGCGCGCCTCCAGGCCGAACTCTCCAGCCTCGAGGCGCATCACCGCGACGTTTGGATATTGATCGTCTTTGCGGCGGCAGTGTTGCTCCTCGGGGCGCTTTCAATGATCATCCCCGGCAGTTTCTGGGAGGAGAACACCCTGGAAATGAAGATCCCGCCCCAGGTTCTGTTCACCGTCATGATGGTGGTGATGGTGCTGGCCCTCTACATGGTTCGCCGCGAAGTGGAAGTTCGGAAGCTGCGCCTGTTGAACGTCCAGCATACGCTTTCTGCGCAAAGCGAACTGGCGGCGAGCATGGTGGACTCTCTCACGAATGTTTTCAGCCGGACTTTCCTCCGCGAGCTGCTGCAGGGCGAGATCTCGCGCGCTGAGCGCAATAAACGCCCGCTCGGACTCGTCATGTGCGACGTGGATAACTTCAAGTCAGTCAACGACCGCTTTGGCCATTTGATGGGAGACTACGTGCTCGCACAGATCGCCGGAATCCTGAAATCCTGCGTGCGGGGATCCGACTACGTGGTCCGTTACGGCGGCGATGAGTTCCTGATCGTTCTTTCCGAAACAGACGCCGCCGGGTCACAAATCGTCACGAACCGCATCCGCCAGAAAGTTTCCGAATGGGATCGGGCGAATCGGCTGGGAGATTTCTCCGTCGGCATCAGCCTGGGTTTGCACCAGCACGTTGCGGGTCAGTCGGTCGAGCAGGCGGTTTCGCAGGCGGACGCCCGCATGTACGCGGAAAAGCAGGCGACGCGCGAGAAGAGCGCGCTGGCTGCGAACCGCCCCACGTAACCCCCCCCGATTTCTCCACGGACTTAAGCTCACTTTAGGTCCTCGCCAAGAGCCGCGATGGCGCGATCGAGCGCTTCGCTGAGGCGGGAGGCCTGGTCGCGCGCTCGCTCGAGATCCTGCGCTTCGAGCGCCTCGCGCAGGCCGGGCAGGGATTCCGCTTCATAGCTGGGCAGGGGAGCATAGATCAAATGGCGAAACCAAGGACGGCCGGGGATGCCTCGATCATCGAGCAGGGCGCGCTCTTCGGCCAGCAGAGCGGCATTGGCCCGCTCCCGGGCGGCGCTGGGCAACGCCGGCGGTCCGGCGCGCCAAGTCTCGAGCACGGTACCGACCCTGCCGGCGGCATCCTGCCATTGGCGGCACTTCGCAATGAGCGGCCGGATCGTGTTGGAATAGAAGTCGGCCGGCGCAATCTTTTCCAAACCCTCCAGGTAGGCAGCGACTTCGGCGGCGTAGATCGAGTAGTCGAGGGGCAGCAGGTCGGCGTTGGCGAAGCGCAGCGCGAGCACACCCCACAACCGGCTCATGGTGGCGTGGTAGTGGAACCCGGGATCGCCGAAACGATCCATCCAGCGGAAGTCGTCGTACGCAGAGTGGTACACACCGTAGGGCCCGTCGAAGAGCATGTCGAGCGAGGGCACGCCGTTGTGCTGTAAGAAAACCATGTAGTCCGAGCCGCCGCCGAGCAAGCCGAAGGGCACGGGGGCTGCTCCGGAGCCGGGGACCGCATAACTCCGTACGCTGCTGGCGCCACGCTGCTCCCGCCAGCGATCATAAACCGTGCGCCCCGTCGCCGGGTCTTTTACGACTTGCGCGGCCTCCATGATGGCGGGGAGGAGCGCCGGAACCGTGCTCACCGTGAATTCCTTGCCGCTCGTTGAGGCGTCAACGTTCAAACAGACGACGGCATTCTTGCGAAGGTCCTCCGCGAACTGCTCGCCCCATTCGGTCGAGCCCGTCAGCGTGTACTCCTCGGCGTCCCAGTTCCCCAGCACGATGGTGCGCCGCGGGCGAAATCCCTCCTTGAGCAACCGGCCGAGCGCGCGAGCCAGTTCGAGCATCGAGGCCGTGCCGCTCGAGGGATCGACGGCGCCGTAAACCCAGGCGTCGTGATGGTTGCCGAGGATGACGAGCTTGTCAGGCTCTTCGCTTCCGGGAATTCGCGCGATGACGTTCCAGATGGGCGTCACCTGGCGTTCCATTTCGAGCGCCAGGTGCACTCTCACGGCGCCGTCACCCACGCGATAGGCGAGCAGGAGCCCGCCCTGCCAGCCCGTGGGGACCTCTGGGCCGTCGAGGCGTTTCAGGATCTCCTCGGCATCCGCGGCGGAGAGTGGGACCATGGGGATCTTGGGGAGAATCTTCGCTTCTTCCGCTGGCAGGCGGCGGGCTGATTCGGTTGACGCCCAACCCGGGGTGAGCGGGTCGCCGGGTACTAGGAAATCGTACACCACTGCGCCGCGCTGGAAATGGCCAGGCGGGCCGTAGGGACCGTCGGGATAAACGGGGCCGCGCGTCGCTCCGTCCTCCGCCGGATCGGAATAGACGATGATGCCCGCCACGCCTCGCCGTTCCGCCTCCAGGGCCTTGCCGCCGCGATAGCCGTGGAAATAGCGGGCGAGCACGATTTTGTCTTTGACGCTCACCCCGAGCTTTTCGAGCTGGTCATAATCCTCGGCGCGCCCGTAGTTCACGTACACGACCGGACGAGTGAGGTCCGCAGAGGGCGAATAGCCGTTCCACGGCACCTTCATCATGGGATCCTTCAGCCGAGTGTCTTTGTCGCCGGGAATTGCCGGCTCGGGATTGGCGAGTTTGACGTGCGCGGGTTCAGTGAGTTCGACCGCGACCTTCTCGGGGTAGGAAAGGAGCACGCGGTATTCGATCATCTCCGGTTTCAGACCGGCGCGCTGGAACTCGCCGAAAATGAATTGCGTCACGCGGCGGTCGCCCGGTGTGCCCGCGACGTGTGGCTCGCGGGTCAGTCTGCTGAGGTACTTCCGGCAGCGTTTCGCAGAGGGAATTCCCAGGAAGCGGTTCTCCCACTTGCGCTGCGCTTCGTAAGTTTGGGGGCTGAAGCCCAGGGGAACGGCGGGACTCTCAGCCGCCCGCGCCCGCCCGAAGGCACTCCCACGCCATTCTACGGGCCACCGGAATACCATCAATACCGTTATGAGTATGATTAGACGAAGCCGCATGTCCTGCTCTCGAAATAGATTTTGAAGTGCTGCTGGATTATGGGGGGAGCAGACAGGGAAGTCAATTCTCGGGCGGAGCGCTGGTCCGGCGGATCGTTGGGGGAGTGTCGCCGCCTGTTGTTCGTGCCGGCTCACCCTCGATGCCGAAGTCCCACAGCTCCAAGTTCAGTTTGGCTTGAATCAGTTCGGCCAGGGCATATTCACCCAGCTCGAGCGGCTGGGTGGGCGTCAGCTTGAACAGTCCTGGCGCGACCCCGGCACGCGCGAGAGGGATCGCTGCGCGCAGCTCGGCCGGCTTGGTGCTACCGGCCCGCCATTCGACTTTCTCGACTTGGCGAGAATCCTTGCGAGGTTTCACAGTGACCAGCTCGAGCTTCGCGCCGAGCCCGTCGGGAGACCGCACATAAAACGTTGGCTGCGTCGCCATGACGCGCACCGCGGC
>JAIQGB010000262.1 GCA_020072905.1 Terriglobia bacterium
GCGCTCCAGCGCGGGCCCCGAGGTCGTGGTCATCTTCGACCCGCTGGCGTTGACGATGATGTATGCGAGCGTCGTCTTGCCCAGGCCCGGGGGTCCGTAGAAAAGCACGTGCTCGAGGGGTTCTCCGCGGTTGCGGGCCGCTTCGAGAGCGATGGAAAGCTTTTCCACCACTTTCTTTTGCCCGACGTACTCGTCGAGCGTCGGCGGACGAAGAGTACGATTGAAGCTCTCCTCTTCCTTGGAGATCAGGTCCGGCGAAACTAAGCGCACACGCGACATGGCAACCGCTTAGAGGTTACTGGGAACTGGGAACAGGGGATAGTGAATAGTGAATGGTGAATTGTGAAAACTGCGAAGCGGGCCACGCGCTTAGAAATCCTCTCACCTTCATGAAGCCTTTTTGTTTCGCTTTCACCATTCACTATTCACAATTATTCTGTTGTGGATTGCTGCTGCTCAAACACCTTGCGTAGGAAATCTTCCACGGTCTTCAAATTCTTGTGACGCGCGAACGTTTGGTCGACGATCCTCTGGGCCTCCCCGCGCGAGTATTCGAGTTGCGTGAGCACTTGTACGGCCTCCTGCTTGAGCTCGCCGGCGGATTCGCGCTCGATGGCCAGCGGTTCTTCGCTGTGCGCCAGGGCGAATTTCGCCATCTTGCCGCGCAGTTCGGTGACGATGCGTTCCGCAGTCTTTTTGCCGACGTAGGGGAGCTCCTCCAGAAACGCCGCGTCGCCACGCTCGACGGCCAGCGCGATCTCGTTGAGCGGCCGCACGAGGCATTTGAGCGCCTTCATAAATCCCACGCCCGGCACGGTCGTGAAGACTTCGAAGAATTCGCGGTCGAGCGGATCGAGGAAGCCCACGAGCTTGGGCGTCAAGTGGCCGCCGCCCACCGCGCCGTCAATATAGTAAATCGTATAAAGCGTCACGGGATTCAGGCGCTCGCTCTCCGGCATTTGCCGCAGGCGCGAGGCGATCCCCGAAGGAACAAAGACCTCATAGCAAAGCGAGTTCACGCGCACCAGCAACGATTGGCGCTGGATGCGGTCGTAAAGGACTTCGCCGGTGATTTCGGAAATCAGAACCTTGCTCCTCTCGTTTTGACGGCGCTCCCTGAGGGTTTTCGGGAGGGCAAAGCCCTCCCCTACCCGCGGCCGTTGGCGCCGCGTCGCAGCGAATTTGCATAGCACAATGCCGCGGCCAGGGCATCCGCGACGTCGGGCGGGTGCGGCACGCGTGCCAGCGAAAAGGTTTGCTGGACGGCGCGCTGCACCTGCAACTTGCTGGCGTTACCGTTCCCCGTCACGGACTGCTTGATGCGCTTCGCCGAAAGGCTGATGACCGGCAGCCGTGCCAGCCGCGCCGCAAGGCAGATCACTCCGCGCGCATGTCCCATCAGGATCGCCGTTCGCGGGTACTCCGCGTGGCTGTACACTTCTTCCAGGCACATCGCCTGCGGACGAAACTCTTCGATTACCTCGCGCAGCTCGGAAAAGAGCGATTCGAGCCGGATAGGGAGATTGTTGCCGCCGCTGCGCGCCAGCCGGATCACTCCCGCTTCGAGAAGGCGGACCTCATTCGGCCGGAATTCCACGACGCCGTAGCCGGTGACGTTCAGCCCGGGGTCGATGCCGATGACACGCGTTGGTGCCTGCCGAGCACGAGGCATGCGAAGCGATTGTAGCACCGCAAGGTAAAAAAGGGAGTCAGGAGTCAGAAGACAGGAGTCAGGAGGCTATCAGCAGGAACCAGGTCGCGATCGCTCATCGGTAATCATCGGATACTCAGAGCATACGAGCAGCAGAGACGGGACGATTTCAATCCAAAATCCAGAATCGAAAATCCACAATCAGGTTAGCGCGGTGTGGCGTCCGGCAGGCCACCGTCGACAGGCAGCGTGGCACCGGTGGTGGGCGTCTGGCGCGTGGCGAAAAAGAGCACCGCTTTGGCCACGTGCCGGGCCGTAATCGTGGCTTTGAGCAGATTGCGCTGGCGGTAGTATTCCTCCAAACCCTTCTCGTCAAGGCCTCGCGCGCGCATGCGGTCGGGGCCAACTTCTGCCCAAAGGCCCGACTTCCTCCCGCCGTGCGAAAAAATGGCGTCGGGCGCCACCATGTTGACGCGCACGCCCAGTTCGGCGAGTTCCAGGCTGGCAATGCGCGCCAGTTGATGGGCCGCGGCCTTCGTAGCGCTGTAAGCGCCGAACTTCGAGCCGGGTGAAAACACGTTCTTGGTGGAGACAAAGATGATGTCGCCGCCCGTCCCCTGGATTCTGAAGTGCCGGGCGGCTTCGCCAATAACCAGGAGCGTGCCTTCCACGTTGACGCGCTCCAGTTTTCGGAACGATTCGACGTCAAGGTCTGCGAGCGGCGCGACCATCGCCACGCCGGCATTCACCACCACCAAGTCGATTCCTCCCCAGGTTCCGATAACCGCGCTGAACGCCTGAGCCACCGATTTCGGATCGGTGACGTCGAGAGGAACAGCGATGATCCGTTCGCCGTGCTTCGCCCTCAATTCATCCACGAGGTTCTTCAAGGCCTCGCCCGCCAGATCCGTCGCCGCCACGTGACAGCCCTGTTCGAGCAATTCTTCGCAGATGGCCGAGCCGATCGCGCCCGCAGCGCCCGTAACCAGAGCGACCTCGCGGGCGAGCGGCGTTTCGGCGCTCGCGCCAAGCTTGGCCTGCTGGAAACTGTGGTATTCCATTTCAAAGAGGTGCTCTTCGGAGAGGCCCTCGTAACTGCCCGTCGCGGCCACGCGCGATTTGACTGCGACGGTGTGCACGATGATATCTCGAGCGATTCCTGCCGTTTTCGCGTTCTGTCCGGCGCACAATGCCCCGAGGCCGGGCATCAGGACGACGCGAGGCAGGGGATCAAAGCGGCTAACCCCGCCAGGGATGTGCGCGGCGTGCCGGGCGACGTACGCACCGTACTGGGCGGAATAGTCCTGGACCGCCTTGGATAACTGGTCCCGCAGCTTGGTAGGGTCATCGTAACACGGCGCGTCTATCCAGAGCGGCAGCGCCTTGGTGCGGATCAGGTGATCGGAAGTGAGCGGCGGCGTCAGCGCCAGTTCGCGGCCGCGGTCAGAATCAACAAATGCCAGAACATCGTGAGTGGTAAGCGGAACAAGGATAGAGCGCCGAAAGGGCCGATCTTGGTCGCCGCTCGGTTGGGCGAGCAGGCCACGGAGAATAGGCGCAACCTGCGTCACGCGACCCCGCGCTTTCTCGGCCGGCGTTTGCACGGCAACCTTGAGCGCTTTCGTCGCTCGCTTGGAAAGCAAGTCTTCCGCCCGCGAGACCAGCTCAATCATTGTCGAGTAGGACTGCTGCGCCGTCTCGCCCCAGGTGACGATGCCGTGCTTTAGCCAGACCATCCCGCGCGCCTGGGGCTTTCCCTCGAATGCCTCGGCAACAGCCTTCGCCAGCTTGAAGCCCGGGCGGATATAGGGGAGAACCGTGACCTCATCCCCCAGGGCCTCCCGAATGAGCTTTTCTCCATTCGTCTGGTTGGTCAGCGCCAGGATAGCGTCCGCGTGCGTATGATCGATGAACTTCGCTGGCAGGAAAGCGTGGACCAGCGTTTCAAGAGAAGGAGTGGCGGCGTGAGGGTTGAAGAGCCGCGTCCGGAACTCCTCCATCATCGTTTCGTCGCCAAGGTCGTCGAGTGCCCGCAGTTTCTTTAAGGGGACAAGATCGAGGCCAGAATGTCCAGCGGGTTCGATGCCCTCCAAGTCGAACCCCGAGGCTTTGACGTAGATCGCAGGCACACGTTCGCCCAGCAGGTTCGTGTGAGTTCCCTTGACGGATGTGTTCCCTCCGCCATGCAGCACCAAGTCCGGCTCCGCCCCCAGCAGGCGGCTCGCGTAAGTCCGCAGGGCCAGATCCTCGCCCCATTGAGCTGCGTACTTTCTGATGAACTCCGCGGCCTCGTCGTCGCGCCAGCGATTTTCCATAGTCTGTCAGAGTAAACAGGAGTCAGGAGTCATGAGGGAGAGTTATGAATCCATAATTCAGAATTCATAATTTCACCGCTTCTAGCATGAACTTCGCATTTTCCTCAGCCGCCTTGCCATCGAAGACGGCGCTTCCCGTGACGATGAGATCCACTCCGGTCTTCGCCACCTCGACGACATTGGCGCGCGTGATGCCCCCGTCCACGGCGAGCACAATATCCTTGCCCGCATCGGCGATCACGCGTTTTGTTCTGGCGATTCGGTCGAAGGTCGCGGGGATGAACTTCTGCCCGCCCCAGCCGGGATTGACAGCTAGAAGCAGAATCAGTTCAAGCTCGTCGAGCAGCGGCTCGAGCGTCTCAAGCGGCGTCCCGGGATTCAAAGCGGCTCCGCGCACGATGCCCCGCGCCGCGTCGTTGGCGTTCGTCAAACTGCGCATCTGCTGCAGCACGCGATGCGGGTGGCGGCAAGCTTCGGGATGAATCGTGATGATGTCGGCGCCCGCGGCGGCGTATTCCGCCACCTTCTCGAGTGGGTCGGCGATCATCAGGTGCGCATCCTTGAGCAGTGGCGTTTTGAGCCCCTTGATGAACGGCGGCCCCACGGTCATCATCGGACAGTAGCAGCCGTCCATCACGTCAATGTGGACCACTTTGACGCCCGCGCGTTCCAGCAAACTGAGTTCCGAGCCCAACGAGAGCAAGTCGGCCGTCAGGATGCCCACACTGACGGTGGGGCACGATTCGCGCAGCAGCTTGAGGGCAGTCGGGTCCGCCATCGCTCCGCTTTGTTCCTCCTTGAGGCTTAGCGTCCTACCGGTGTCTCGACTTTCTTCTCGTGCTTGAGCGCCTGGTAGAAGTCGTAGGCGTGCTCGGGCTTCTGGCCTTCATGGACCACCTTGCGCACCGCCTGAATCATCGCCGCGGGCGCATCGGATTGGAAGATGTTGCGCCCCATATCCACGCCGGAAGCGCCTTGCTCGACTGCGTTGTAAGCCATCTTCAGCGCATCGAGCTCGGGCAGTTTCTTGCCGCCGGCCATTACCAGCGGAACCGGGCAGGAGGCCGTGACGGTCTCAAATCCATCGGGGCAATAGTAGGTCTTCACAATATGCGCGCCCAGCTCGGCGCAAATCCGGCACGCTAGGCGCAGGTATTTGGCGTCGCGCGTCAACGTCTTGCCCACCGCCGTCACGCCCAATACCGCCACGCCGTGGCGATTGCCCGCATCCACCAGCCGCGTCAGGTTGTGGATCGACTGCGTCTCGAACTCGCCGCCGACAAAAACCTGCACGGCCACCGCGCAGGCGTTCAGGCGCACGGCATCTTCCATGTCGAGGGCGATCTGTTCGTTGGAAAGCTCTTTGAGGATGCTCGGCCCGCCGCTCGCGCGGAGCACTATGGCGTTGCGGCACGAGGACGGGATTGAGGAGCGGAGGATGCCGCGCGTTAGCATCAGCGCATCGGCGTAAGGGACGAGGGGAACAATGTTCACATCCACGCGCTCGAGACCCGTCGTCGGCCCCTGGAAGTAACCATGGTCAATCGCCAGCATCACGGTCTTGCCCGAAGCCGGGTTGAAGATCCGTGACAGGCGGTTTTGAATACCCCAGTCCAGTGCGCCTGAACCTTTCAGGAAGAACGCCTCGTTCCGCGCCGGGACGTCCAGATAGTATTCCTTCGTCTCTTGGGAGCCGTCAATATCAGCCATGATTGGTTCTTCTCCTTGGATGCAAAGGATCACGCATAAATCCCGCGCAGCTTCACCGTGAACGCCACGCGGTCAATGGCGAGCATATACGCGGCAATCCGGTTGTTGACGTTATGCTTCTCGCCGTAGCGCACCACGTCATTGAACGCCGCCACCATGATGTGCTTGAGCCGCTCGTTCACCATTCCTTCCGGCCAGAAGTAGCCCTGCCGGTCCTGCACCCACTCGAAATAAGAAACCGTCACCCCGCCCGCGTTGGCGAGAATGTCGGGAATGACGAAGACCCCGCGCTCGAAGAGGATATCATCGGCGGGCGCGGAGGTGGGACTGTTGGCGCCTTCGGTCAGGATGCGCGCTCTGATTTTGCTGGCGTTCTTGCTGGTAATGACGCTCTCCGTGGCGGCAGGCAGCAGAACTTCGCAATCCTGCTCCAGGATTTCCATTGTCCCGATGCCTTCGCCGCCTTTGAACCCTCTGACCGTTTTGGCTTCCTTGACGTGAGCAAGAAGGGCGGGAATATCCAGCCCCTGGGTATTGAGCACGCCGCCAAAAATGTCGGCGATGCCGATGATTTTGTAGCCTGCTTCATGCATCAGACGCGCGGCTTGAGAGCCGACGTTTCCACAGCCCTGGATGATCACCCGAGTCTGCTCGCGTTGCCGCCCGAAGCGCTTCAGGGCTTGGTCGGTCGAGATCATGCAGCCGCGTCCGGTGGCCTCCTTGCGGCCGCG
>JAIQGB010000263.1 GCA_020072905.1 Terriglobia bacterium
GTTGGCTGGAACGTGGTCGAGGCGGCGGTGGCGCTGGCCGCCGGGATCGCGTCGTCCAGCATCGCGCTCGTCGGCTTTGGCCTGGACAGCATCATTGAAACCTCGTCCGGCGTGGCGCTCCTCTGGCGTTTCAAGCAGCAGTCGCTCAGTGAGCACCGCGCCGAATCGCGCGCCGTCGGATTCGTGGGGATAACCTTCCTCGCCCTCGCCGCGTATGTCGGCGTCGAGGCCGGACGCGACCTGTGGCTCCGGCGCGTGCCAGAGTTCAGCCTGCCCGGGCTTATCCTGGCCATTTTGTCGCTGATTGTCATGCCGGTCCTCGGCGTGGCGAAACGGCGCCTGGCCCGGCGACTGCAGAGCCGCGCGCTGGCCGCTGACGGACTGGAAACGCTCCTGTGTGCCTATCTCTCCGCAACGCTGCTGGTCGGGCTGGCGCTGAACGGCGCCCTTGGGTGGTGGTGGGCGGACCCCGTGGCGGCACTGGCGATTGCTGCCTTCATGGTCCGCGAAGGCATCGAGATCCTTCGCGGCGAAACCGGCGACGACGCCGACTAAGCACTGACGGCCTCAGCGCGCCCAGAGGCCGCGGCTGTTCTCTCGGGCCTCGCGTTCGAGCTGGACGAACCGCTGCTCGTAGCGAAAGGGAAATCGCGTGTAGGCGTGGCCGTAACCCTGGCGGACGATCTCGGCGTTCAAGAAGGTCCCGTCTTGCAGATAGACGTAGGCTAGAGTTCGCCCATACCGATCGCGAGTGTCCTGGTCCTCCTCCAGGCGGACGTTTTTGCCCTCCACCATCCGCCGGGTGAAGGCGGAAGCTTCCTTACCGAAATACTGAACCGGCCTCCGGGGATCGACGGTCTCGGGCGTGTCCACTCCGAGCAGTCGCACGCGCTCGCCGCCGTCCAGTTCAATCGTGTCGCCATCAATCACACGGACGCAAAACCGTTGCGGTGAGTGCAACTGGGGCGAGGGCTCGGGCGGACGGTACTCACGCCGGAGATAGGCAGCCGCTCCCAGCGCCAGCGCGGCGAGCAACGCTGAGAGTATCTTCCTGCGGCCCCGGAATTTGAGTGGCATTGCGTTCAGCTCCGAACAACTGCGAAACCTTGCCCCAGCCTTACGACGGACTCAAGCAACGATCATACAGCCGTTGTCTATGAGTTCGAAAGACAGTTGGCGCTACTGCGAGTCTCAACCGCAACACCTGAAAGGGGTTATCCATGTCTGGGGAAAGGGTCAGCCCATCTCTTGGTTAACATAATATAACTTATCAGACGTTGTGAATAGGCCTTTGCCTTGGGTCCAGACCCCCTGCGCAGGTGCCAGGGCTACCTCCCTTCCCCGGAAAAGGGTTCCAGAATCAGGCGTAAAGATCAAGCCCAGGCGCTCGGCAGGTTGTCACTTTGCCCGGGAGTTAATGCTCCTCGTGGGAGCGCTGGAAGCTGAGGCTGGACAGGGGACTCAGGTGTCTGCTCGCCAGACGGGTTAGGTGTGTGGCGGTCCGTCTTGAGAGGGAAACCACCACTTTGACTCCTGCACGGCTGAGCAGAAGCGTCACCGCGACTGTGAAAAGGGCCAATCCGAAAAGGGTAACCAGGGTGAGGTAGGTGAGGTATTCAAACACGATGTACATGGGTCAACGCGCCGCCTTTCAAGTCATTAGATGCATAAGCAGGAGGGGCGGGATACGCGCCCGTACTGTCTTGAGGTGCAGGCGCTTAGGCGAGGCGCGCAGAGGCCTGCCGTCGCTCCGCTCAGCCTGCGGCGAGCGACTGGCGAGCTCCTTGCTTGGGGGTAAAGGTGGGGGCGTCGAAAGAGCTCGAGGCTCCGCCGCGGATGGCCCCTGTCCTCTCCAGCGGGTCAGTTCCCACTTCCCTTCCGTAAGTCCAGCGGAATGGAATTCTTGCAGATTTCGGGGAAGTGTTTCTAGTATAAGTCTTGGGGCTTGGACGGTGGCGTGTTGCAGGTCAAAATCATTACGCGTTTGAGGTCTTCATGAAGCGACTCTTGCTGTTGTTACTGGCGCTGCTTGTATCGAGAGGAGTAGCCAAGTCTGAATTGGTGGAATTCAAGAACGGCGACCGACTGTCGGGAGGCTGGGTCCGTATCAACGGAGACAAGATTCTGTTCAAGTCCGAGGCCCTCGGGGATGTTTCCCTCCCGGTCTCGAAAGTGAAGAGCATGGCCAGCACGACTCCTGCCGTGGTGCTGGTCAAGACGGGCGAGGCTTACAGCGGGAGACTTTCGCTCGGTGAGTCGGGAGAATGGGAACTGAAGGGAGAAGACGGAGGAGTACGCCGTCTGAAGGCTTCGAGCGTCCTGGCCATTTACACCCTGGAGGTCTATCAAACGAAGGGTGAAGAAGCTCCCTTCCGTCCGTTTCACAATTGGCAAGGCAAAGCCAATGCGGGATACAGCCTGGTGCGAGGTGACAATGATGCCAGCACACTCAGCGTGGGCGTAAGCGGCACACGTCGGTTCCCGAACCTCCCCGGCTTCAACGAACGATTTCGCACCAATTATCTGCTCACCATGCTCTTTGCCAACACGCGCACCAACGGCGTGCGCACCAGCGCCAACAGCATTGCTACGAGCCTGCGGCAGGACTACCTCTTTTCGCCAACCGACTTCGTCTTCGCCCTGGGCCAACTGGAACATATCCAGACGCAGAGCCTGAATCTGCGCCAGACTTACGGTGGAGGGCTGGGCCGCGACCTGATTCACCGGCCGCGGCTAGGGCTGCAATTTTTGGGCGGACTGACCTACGTTCGCGAGGCGTTCCAGGGTGCTGACGTGCGGCGAAACGCCGAGGCCTTGATCGGCGAGAAACTCTCCTGGAAAGTGTCCGACGAGGTGAGCTTCGAGAACTACTTGAACTTCTATCCGAATCTGACCGACCCCGGCGAGTATCGCGTTGATACCACGTCCTCGCTGGGGATCCGGGTATCCTCGCGGCTGTCATTCAATACGACCGTCACCGACCGCTTTCTCACGAATCCGCTCCCCGACCGGAAGCGGAATGAAGTCGTGTTGACCACCGGGCTGGGATTCAATTTCTAGAATTGAGTGAGTGCTGGAGCAGGAACCATTCGCCGGGATCTGACAGGGGACTTGGGAGGGTCGCGAGTCGGCCCTCCCATCGTGGTTACGCTGCGACGGCCGCGATGCGCCGAATGAGGTCCGTCTGTTCGGCGCGGCTCTCGGCGCCGATGGTGAAGGCATCGAGCACCTTCGAGGACAGGGCGTATTTCAGCGCTTCATCCTGGCGATGGCCCATGTCGCCCTGGCCGAGGATCTTCATGCCGACAATTCCCTTCCCGGCCGCACGCATTTGCCAGAGAACCGACAGGACCGTGTCGGGCTCAGCATCCATGTGCGAGCCGATGGGATTGAGCCGCGCGAGGTCCACCTCCACCCAGGGTTCCTGGGCGGCGGCGCGCAGCGCTTCAATCGTATGGCAGGAGCAGCCGTGGGCGCGGATGATGCCCTTCTGCTTCGCCTCGGAAAGGACATCCATGGCGCCGCGGAAGCGGGTCGTCCAGTCATCCTCCTGCAAGCAATGCATCAGCAGGACGTCGATGTGGTCGACATTGAGTTCACGGCGAAAGCGCTCGAGGTCGGAGCGCATGCCGTCGGCGTCGCGCGCCCAGGACTTGGTGAGAATCGTGACCTTATCGCGGGGAATGCGCTTCAAGGATTCCTTGACGTGGGGGTGAGTGCCGTAGGAGTCTGCACAATCGATGAACCTTAGCCCCTGATCGTAGCCCGCCCAGAGTAGATCCGCTAGGCCCTGGATGCCCAGCTTGGCTTGGTTGGAGGAGTGGTTGACGCCCACCGTGCCCGTTCCGCAAGCGAGACGGGTGGTCTGAATGCCGGTCTTGCCGAGCGTCACGATATCGGTGGCGCTGAGGCGCGCGGGCGTCCGCGCCGCGAGAGAGGTCAGAGTCTCCGAACCCAGCCACGCTGCGCCCAGCCCCAAGGCAGTCTTGCCGAGAAATTCTCTGCGCTTCATGACGCCACCTCACCTGTCACATATTTTGCGGGACGTTTCAGCCCTGAGTCCCATTGAACAGGCTTAGGCTAGCATCGCAGGCGGAATCGTGCAAGCGGCAAGTGGGACGGGTTGGCAGTCAAATAGCGGCGGCCTTCAAATAAGCGCGGCGGGGTGCGGGGAGAGGCAAGACTCAGGGCTTGCTGCACTACTGGATTGACGGGCACATCTGGAAGGTCCGCTCCGACCCTGCCCTGCGCACCTACCTCCAGCTCGACCGGCCGTAGGCCAGGGCTTCCCCTCAAGGGCAGAAACACCCGGATGGCGGGGCGGGATTTGGTGGCTGTCAGAGCCGGATGCTGGCACTACGCGGCAATCTCGCGCACGAGGCGCACATTCTCGTTAATCTGGTCGGCAAAGCGTGGGATCATCCCCACGATTGCGCCGTCCGTGGGCTTGATGTTCTTGAACGCAAACTCAAACGCTTCGCGCACTGATTTCGGTGAGCCGCAACGGCGTCCCGCCGCCAGAATCTTGAAGGCCAGGCAGGGTTTCTTAACCTGGCGAATGACGCGGCACATGCGTTCGGGATCGGAAGCGACATAGGTCTCACCGACCGGGGCCAGGCCGAAGTCCTTCCGAAACTCCTCCACGGTGCGGGTGAGCCGATAAAAGCAAGTCATGTAATAGTCCGCCGGCCAGCCGTTGTGTTCCACGGTTTCGATGACGGCGGGATCGTGCGCAGACACGCCCGCCGCCAAACCCGCGTCGTGGGCGCAGTTGAGGAAGTCGCGCACCACGTCCATCCTGCCTTGTCTTAACAGCCGGTCCGTCTCCTCGCCCCGCAACGCGATGGCGATCGGCTGGTGCTTGGTGGCGCGTTCGACGGCCCGGCGCGCCAGGGGCCAGACCTTATCCGCGCTGAAGTCATTGTGCTCGATGTCCCACGTGTCGGCCAGCGCCAGCCATTGGAGCTTGCAGCCCGCGTCCCGGATGCGCGGTAGTTGGCGCTCGAGCGGCTGCGGGTAGTTGCTCTGCCACGCCGTGATGCCCGCCTTCTCGCAAGCGAGCATGAACTCGACTAGTTGCTCATCGCTGAAGTAGTCCGCCATGAAGCGGTCGAGCAGCCCATTGAAATGCGAATAGCCAAACAGCGGGTTGCCTCCGGCGATGAGCCGCGTGACCTCATGGCCCGCCAACTTCACGGTGGGTAGCGGACCGGAATTGTCACCCTTGGCGGCCGGGACGGCGAGGATGCCTGCCGCGAGTGCCGTCGCGCCCTTGAGAAAGTCCCGCCGCGCGGAACATGTAGGATTGTCTTCGCGTGGACAAAATGTCGAATGAGAGTCAGCGGCCGACATGGGTCCCTCCCCACTCTGCTGAGGAACCCTCGGGTAGATGATTCGATACTCCCTTTGGCGGGGATTGTCAACCGCCGATGAGGGAGGGGAGCGCTTGCCGGACGGCCATCAGCCGTCAACTTCCGAGCCGGGAGGACAACGGAGGCCAGCCGCTGGCTTCCGGCAGCGCGCTCGTCACGCCAGAATCTCGCGCACCATCTTGGTGGTCTCGGTGACCTGATCGGAATAGCGCGGGTACAGGCCGATAATCGTGGCGTCAATCGGCTTGATGTTCTTGTATGCCCATGCGATGGCTTTGCGCTTCTGATCTTCCGACTCGCATTTGCGGCCTGCCGCCAGGACCTTGTAGACCAGCGCCGGCTTGTCGACTTTGCGTATGGCCTCGGCCATCTTCGGCGGGTCGGAGGAGATAAAGCCGTCGCCCAGGGGAAGCGTGCCGATTTCTTTCATCCACTCTTCCGGATGACGGTTGAGATAGTGGAGCCCCGCCATATAGAAGTCGTTCGCGAATCCCTTTTCGCGGAGCGTATCCACGATTTTGGGATTATGCGTGGAGATGCCGGCGGCGATCCCCAGGTCGTGAACCTTGTCGATATAGGTTTTGAGGAAGTCGAGCTTACCGGCCGCCAGGCAGATGAATTGGATCTTGCAACCCGCCCCGCGAATCTTGGGGAACTGCCGCTTCATGTTGTAGTTGAAACTGGCCTGCCAAGTGTTGATCTCCGCCTTCTCGCAGTCCAGGAGTAGCTTCACAATGCGTTCGTCCGTGAACCACTCGAGCATATGCTGGTCGTACTGGCGGTTGAAGTGCGAATATCCGTATATGGGATTGCTGCCCACGATCAACCGCGTGACCCGATGGGAACCTAGCGCCACAGTGGGCAGAGTGGCGCCAGCCCCTTCCGCCCGAGCCCGCGGTGCGCCGGCCAGCGCGCCGGCGGTGACGGCCGTGGCGCCTTTCAAGAATTCGCGCCGCGTCGTTTCCCATTCCGGTACCGGGTCGGAACTTTTCGCTCGCTTTTTCGTCGTTGCCATGGGCGTTCACCTCGCAATTAGAATTGTGACGGTCTGATGTTGCGCCTACCCTTTTTCCTTGCCGGCAGGGACATTCTCCAAAAGCTGCTCTTTGCGATAGACGAGCGCATTCGTATCGTAGGCTGAGATTTCGAAGCCGTGCCCATGAGTGATGGCGTCGCAGGGGCAGGCTTCAACGCAGTAGCCGCAGAAGATACAGCGGTTGTAGTCGATGTTGTACACCTTCGCGTATCGCTCGGAAGCACTGATGCGGTGGTCGCCCGTATTCTCAGCGGCTTCAATGTAAATGCAGTTGGAGGGACACGCCGCGGCGCACAGGAAGCAGGCCACGCACTTCTCGAGGCCGTTCTCGTCTCGCCGCAGAACGTGCAAGCCGCGATAGCGGTCCTCGAAACTGGGAGGGTCGTGTGGATAGTTCTCGGTCACCGTGGGCCGCAGCATCGTTCTGAAAGTAACGGAGAAGCCTTTGGCCAGTGCCGCTGCAGAGTTCGCGATTTCCTTTAAGATGTTCGCCATGCCGCCCTGGTTGGGGAGTATAGACGAGCGGCTGTCCCGGGGTCAATCACGGCTTGCTACGGCACCGAAGCGGCTTTGCCGACCGCCCAGTTCGAGCAACCGAGCGGCGCCGGGCAGAATCAAAACACCCGGGAAGTCGCTTGTCAGAGGCGTGGAGGGGGAGTAAATTCCTAAGCGGGATGTGGATTCGCAATCTGCCTCTGCAGTCCTCCAAACCCAACGCCATGCCGCGAAGGAGCAGCCAATGAAACGGCTGCTTTCGCCGTTTTTGGCCGGTCTCATGCTGGGAATCGTTTTCCCCGTCCTGGTGGTCGCGGCTGAACCGGAGGACACCTTCACCATTCCCGCCGGCACCTCCATCAATGCCCGCCTGACGACTGCGCTGAGTACGCGGACTAATCAGGAAGGAGATCCCTTCTCGGCACGCATTGTCGACCCGATTATGGACGGGGGCATCGAGGTCGTCCCCGCGGGCAGCATCCTGGAAGGCCGCGTCACGTTTGTGAAGGAGCCTGGCCACGTGAAGGGCCCGGCGCAAATGCGCCTGTTGGCCCAGACTATTACCACGCCGGAAGCGAACGCGACGTACTCGATTATGGCGGGTTTGCAGGAAGCGGAAGGTGCCGAGGGGGCCAAGGTGAAGGGCGAGGAAGGCACCATCCAAGGCCCCGGCAAGAGCAAGAAAGGGACGGCGGTTGAAACCGGAGTCGGCGCGGGTGTCGGCGCCGGCGTGGGGGCGATCGCCGCGGGCGGCAAGGGCAGCCTCTACGGCCTCGCCATCGGCGGCATCGCCGGCCTGATCCACAATATGAGCAAGCGAGGCAAGGACGTCATCCTGCCCCAGGGCACGGACCTGACTTTCATGATCGAGCGCGCGACGACCGCCAGACGAATTCCCAAACCGGCGGAATCCCCCGCGCCGCCCTCCCCATAGTCCACGCGGCGGGGCACAAAGTCGTTGTTCTTCTATGCCTTTTTTCGAATGTCCGCGATGATTTGCTTGCCGTGGAACCGGCCGTTCTCGATAAAGATCTCATTGGTTTCGTAGCCGGCGATAATCACCCCAGCCAGATAAATACCGGGCACATTGCTTTCCAGGGTCTGCGCGTTGCAGACCGGTCGGCAGGTTTCCGGGTCGAGCGTGACGCCCGTGCTTTTGATGAAATCAAAATCGGGGTGGTAGCCGGTCAGGGCAAAGACAAAATCATTTTCCAATTGCCACGTCTCCCCGGCCTTCGTCTCCACGCGGATCCAGTCCTCCCCAATCTCTCTGACCACGGTTTCGAACAACGCCCGGATGGAGCCTTCCTTGATGCGGTTCTCGACGTCGGGCCGCACCCAGTATTTGATGTTGCGGCCGAGCTCGCGTTCGTGATGAATGAGCGTGACCTCCACCCCGTGGCGGCAAAGGTCGAGCGCCGCGTCTGCGGCGGAGTTGGCCCCTCCGATCACGGCAACTTTCTGCTGAAAGAACGGGTGCGGCGACGTGTAATAATGCGAAACCTTGGGAAGATTCTCGCCGGGAATTTCCAGCAGATTGGGCAGGTCGTAGTAACCCGTCGCCAGGATAACCTTGCGGGTCTCGTATCCATGGCGCCGCCCACCATCGCGCTGGGTCAGCACCTGGAAGCGGCCATCGGAGCCGGAAACGGCCATCACGCGCTCGTAGAAATGGATCGGCAGCCGGAAGAACTCCGCCACGCGCCGGTAGTACTCGAGGGCCTCAGCCCGATTCGGCTTGACGCTGATGCTGGGCATCGGAATGTTCCCGATTTCGAGCAGTTCCCGGCTGGTGAAGAAAATCATCTCAGTGGGATAGTGGAAGATCGAATTGACGAGGCAGCCCTTTTCGATCACCAGGGCTTTCAAGTTTTCCTTGGCCGCCTCGATCGCGCAGGCCAGTCCCGTCGGCCCTGCGCCCACCACGACAACCTCCAGTTTCTCGTCCATTGCCCCTCACTCCGCGAAAAGTAGGCAGAAAGCAGTATGCAGTAGGCAGCGCGTAGTAGACAAGCGAATCGAATGCCCGAGTTAGTTTCGCAGGTTTTTCACCACGTGTAGTGGACGGTGTAGTTGATGGTGGCCTCGCCGCCGGGCGCAATGGTCGGCCGGAACTCGATGGTGCGCGCATCGGTCTTCTTGAATTCCATCGACTTGATCGTAAGGTCCCACTGAATCCAGCGGTACATGTGTTCGACGACGCGCACCTGGACGGGTTCTTTCTTGTGGTTGCGCACCTTAATCTCAAAAGTTTCGTCCGCCCAGTGACCGTTCGTATCGAGCCTGAAATTCGTCTGGCGGCGCTCGCCCACGATATCGAAGGCGTTGCCGGTGTACAGACGCACGGTTTCGTCCTTCGGGGTGTGGTCAATCTGGTCTTCTCCGATGAACTCGTTGCGCCCGTCCACGTCGCGGCGATAAACCTTCACTTTGCCTTTGGGCAGCGGCATGCCGAGGTGCGATTTCTCCGAGTTCTCAAACTCCAGCATAACCCAAACTTTCGGGTTAGAGGCGGTCCCATATTCGGCCTGGGTGCGGATGCTTGAATAGTCCCAGCCGCGGTACTGTGGGTCGATTTTGAAACCGTCGTAAACGTAGATCCGCTTCGCCGGAACGTTGGACGCACGTACGAATTCCACCTGCTTGATTTCCCGGTCGAGTACGGTGGTGGGGCGCTCCAAATTGTACAAATGATACTCCTCAAATGCCCGCTCGGTGACGGCAGGAGCTCTTGCTGCCATCTCTATGGCGTCCGACACAGGGCCTCCTACCGTATAACCCGCCCCAGGCTGTATACGCGCAACATCGCCTGCCATGAGTTTGACGCTGGCGTTTTCAAAATCCTTGCCACTCATGTTTTCCAGCGTGACCCAGCCGATGATGTCGAAGCTGTCGCCTTTTTCGGGGGCAACTGCATTGTAGTTGGCCTCCCAGCGCATCCCCCCGGTGAGGTAGGAGAACTCGACCTCCTGCGTGCCCGCATCTCCGGACCAGAGTCTCCACAAAAGCGTCGGCTTCAAGAAGGCCTTGGGGTCGAGGGCATCAAAAATCGGCTTACCCGGCAGCCCGAACTGGATCTTGCCCTCCACTTCCACAATCGGCTGGCCACCGCCCTCCGGGTTCGCGTACGCCATTTGGCTGTAGGCGTACTGCTGGCCATAACGCTGAAACGCGGAGGAGTGAGGAACGTAGCCGCTGCGTAAGATCTTGCCTTTAATGATCTTCTTCTCCCCTGTCTGTGGCAGGGTGACCTCAAAGTCCAGCACCTTGCCCTCGGACTTGCGCAGGAGGAGGCCCTCGCTCAAGGGATCGCTCTCATAGTTCTGTTCCAGAATCTGAATCGCGTCCGGTCGGAGAAGCGCGCGGAGCACAACCGACTCGGGCTCCAGGTGAGCCGTAATCTCGGCCACACGGACCTCGTTCTCGCCTTTCACCAGCGACAAGGAGCGCACTTCTTTCACGGCGGCGAAATTCTGGTTGTAGACCGTGAGTTGGGTTTGCGCGCTCCCCCCGGCTGCGGCCAGCAACACAACGATTAGCAGAGACCTCATTCTGTCCTCCTGGTCTGAGAATTCCGGCTGGGATGGCGCGCCAATGATACGCCTTCACCCCTGGTAGAACGAGCGGGATTGCCTAGCTTGCGTGTTTTTTCCTTTTTCCCGCCCATACGCATCCACGCAGGGGGCTTCTGGTAAGATGCACGGTTTCCCAGGACGGCGTGCGAAATGCCCCCAGAACCGAGCCCCGACCGAACGCCCGAAACCGTCTTGTACGGCCTCACCATCTTGCTGAGTGCCTTCCTTTCGTTCCAGGTCCAGCCTCTGATTGCCAAGTTGATTCTGCCTTGGTTTGGCGGCGCCGCGGCAGTCTGGACGACCTGCCTGCTCTTCTTTCAAGTCGCGCTTCTCCTGGGGTATCTGTATGCCCACGGCCTCATCCGGCACTTTAGTGCGCGCCAGCAGACTCGCATCCACGTCGCCTTGCTCGCGGCAAGCTTGCTTGCGCTGCCGATTCTCCCCAACGCGGCCTGGAAGTCCGCGGCCGCCGGCGAACCTGTCCTGCGTGTGCTCATCCTCCTCACCATGACAGTGGGAGCACCCTACGTCATGCTCGCCTCCACCAGTCCGCTCCTCCAAGCCTGGTACGCGCGGGAGCGGCGCGAGGCCGACCCCTATCGTTTGTACGCCCTTTCGAACGCCGGCTCGCTTCTCGCCCTGCTGAGTTATCCCGTACTCGTGGAGCCGTTCTTTTCCACCCACGGTCAGGCAATCGACTGGTCGGTCGCCTACGCGCTCGCCTGTCTGGCCAGCGCAGGCGTCGCACTGCTCCGTCGCCCTCTGGCCCGAATCGACGCGCCGCAAGGAGCCCCAGCCAAAACCCCTTGGGCCGTCCGTTGGCTCTGGCTGGCACTGCCTGCCTGTGGCACGGCGCTGCTGCTTGCCGTGACGAATCATCTTTCGCAGAACGTTGCGGCAATTCCCCTGCTCTGGGTCGTTCCCCTCAGCCTATACCTGCTCAGCTTCGTTTTGTGTTTCGAGGGCCGTGGCTGGTATCGCCGGAATTTCTTTCTCCGCCTGCTGGCTGTGGCGCTGGGCGGCATGGCTTACGCGCTCCAATCCGCTCTGGCAAACCTCAGCCTAATTGTGCTGATTCCACTCTTCTGTTTGGGCCTGTTTGTTGCCTGCATGGTCTGTCATGGAGAATTGGCGCGGCTGAAGCCCCATCCCTCCCAACTGACATCCTTCTACCTGATGGTCTCGCTGGGTGGCGCGCTGGGCGGAGTGTTCGTGGGGGTGATTGCCCCGCACATCTTTTCCGGCTATTTCGAACTGCCCGTCGCGCTGGGCGCCTGCGCCATCCTGGTGTTGGCGGCGCTCCATCGCGACCCGGAGAGCACCTTCTACAGGGCTCGCTGGCGGCCAGCCTGGCTGGCGGTGGTTGGAATTGCCCTTCTGCTGAACCTGGGCTTGATCGTGGCCGTGCATGACCAGATCGGCGACGCACGCGTGATGGTGCGCAACTTTTACGGAGTGCTGCGGGAAATTGACATCAAGGGTCCTCAACCCTCCACATCTCAGCCCGGGACATCAAACCCAGCGGCGGCGCAGCTCGCCCGCCGGCAACTCCTCAACGGCACCATCCAGCATGGGCTCGAGTTTCTGACGCCCGACCGCCGGCGCTTGCCGACGGCCTACTATGGACCTTACTCGGGCGCAGGTCTCGCCATCCGCGTCGCGGCGGAGCGCGGCCCCTTGCGCGTGGGCGTAAT